>JAFXEA010000130.1 GCA_017521065.1 Kiritimatiellia bacterium
ACAGCACCTCAATCATCAAAGGTGAATACAATCTCGCCTGGGAAGGCCCGGCGGTTTTCGCGCGCCAACCCTTCGACAAACTCACGGTCGGTCTTGAAACGGACCTGCTTATCCTTGATAGCCGCAATCTCTTTTTTCTTGAGATCGATACGGCACTGCAAATCCGCACACGTTTTATCAAGACCCTTCGCCTGACGGTATTTCGGGAACGTAATCATCAGCCCCGTTGCGACTATCGCAACAAACACCGCGACAAAAAGGCCTTGAAAAAGCTTGTCTATTAGGTTGTTCTTCATTTATGAAACAATTACTCCAATGACGTGTATTAAACCACACTACCTATGTCTCTGTCAATAAAAATATCCATAATGTTGCGTGGATTTCAAAAGCGGAATTTTGTGGAGAGCAAAAGCGGAAAGAGTTTTTCTCTCTCCGCTCATGTTTTCACCCGTTCCGGACCTTGGGATTGTTGCTGAAAAGGGGGTTTATTTTGGAAAAGGATTGTGATATAATTGCGGCAACACAAAAAGGAGGATATAATGGGTTACATCAACGACGATTTTCTTTTGACGACCAAGGCCGCGAAGGAGCTGTATCATGGCTACGCGGAGAAGATGCCTATCATCGACTATCACTGCCATCTGCCGCCGGTGGAGATCGCCGAGGATAAGCGTTGGGAGGATATCGCCCAGGTGTGGCTTGGCGGTGACCACTACAAGTGGCGTCAGATGCGCTCGAACGGCGTAGATGAGAAGTTCGTTACCGGCGATGCGTCCTGGCACGACAAGTTCGTGAAGTTCGCTGAGACGATGGAAGTGCTCGTCAAGAATCCGCTTTTCGACTGGTCGCACCTCGAGCTCAAGCGCTACTTCGGCGTCGGTGACCGTCTCTGCAGTGCGACGGCGGAGAAGATCTGGAAGAAGTGCAACACCCAGATGAAGAAGCCCGGCTTCTCCGCCCGCGGCCTGATGAAGAAGTCCAACGTGCGCGTCGTCTGCACGACGGACGATCCTGTCGATTCGCTTGAGCACCACCTCGCCATCGCCAAGAAGCCCTTCGGCACGAAGATTCTTCCTGCATGGCGTTCGGACAAGGCCTCGAAGGTCGAGAACGTCAAGGCATGGAACGAGTGGATGGACAAGCTAGCCGCCGCCGCCAAGATGCCTGTGAAGACCTATGACGATTTCATGGATGCGATGGCAAAGCGCCACAAGTTCTTCGCGAAGGCGGGATGCGTGATCTCCGACTACGGCACGACCGAGATATTCGCCGCTCCCTACACCGAAGCCGAAGTGCGCCGCATCTTCAAGAAGCTCCGTGGCGGCAAGGCTGTCACGCCGGAGGAGGCTCTCAAGTTCAAGAGCGCCTGGCTCTTCGAGGGACTCAAGGCTGACGCCAAGGCGAACTGGACAGCTCAGCTCCACTACTGCTGCCTTCGCGATAACAACACGAAGATGTTCAAGCTTCTCGGTCCCGACACCGGTTTTGACTGCATTGGCGACTGGTCTGTCACAGAGTCTCTCTCGAAGCTCTTCGACCGTCTTGAGCAGGAGGATTGCCTACCCCGAACGATTCTCTACTCCCTCAACCCGAAGGATACCGAGATGCTTGCAACCCTCATGGGATGCTTCCAGAAGGGGCCTGACCGTGGCAAGCTCCAGCTTGGCAGCGCATGGTGGTTCCTTGACCAGAAGGACGGTATGAAAAAGCAGATCGAGGCTCTTTCCGCCCTTGGCTGTCTCGGGAACTTCGTGGGCATGCTCACAGACTCCCGTTCCTTCCTCTCCTACACGCGCCACGAGTATTTCCGCCGTATCCTCTGCGGAAAGCTTGGCGAAGAGGTCGAGCGTGGTGAGATCCCGAACGACATCAAGTGGCTCGGCAAGATCGTCTCCGACATCTCGTTCAACAACGCCAACAACTACTTTTTCGGAGGCAAGGCGTAATCTGCGCCTTCGGCATTGGAGGAAATCACAATGGCAGAAAAGAAGGAAAAGGCCGCTCCTGCGGCAGCAGGCAAGTCCAACACCGCTCTTGAGTCGGTGCTGTCGCAGATCCGCAAGGAGTTTGGCGAACTTTCGATCCTGAGACTTGGCGAGGATGCCCATGCGGACATCCCCGTCATCCCCACCGGCGCTCTTTCGCTCGATCTCGCCCTTGGCGTTGGCGGTCTTCCGCGCGGGCGAATCGTTGAATGCTATGGTCAGGAGTCCAGCGGCAAGACCACGCTTGCGCTTCATGTGGTGGCCAACGCCCAGAAGGCGGGCGGCATCGCTGCGTTCATCGATGCCGAGCATGCGCTTGATCCGGGCTACGCGAAGAAGATTGGTGTCAATCTTGACGATCTTATCGTCTCCCAGCCGAACTCAGGCGAAGAGGCTCTCTCCATCTGCGAGCAGCTCTGCAAGAGCGGTGCGCTGGATGTGATCGTCGTCGACTCCGTTGCGGCTCTCACGCCGCAGGCTGAGATTGACGGAAATATGGGCGATTCTCACATGGGGCTTCAGGCGCGTCTCATGTCCCAGGCGATGCGCAAGCTCACCGGTGCTCTCGCGCAGTCCAAGACGCTTTGCATCTTCACGAATCAGGTTCGTGAAAAGATCGGCATCATGTTCGGCAACCCCGAAACCACGCCCGGCGGCAAGGCTCTCAAGTTCTACGCGAGCTGCCGTCTTCAGGTGCAGCGCATCGGGGCGATCAAGGATCCGGGCGGCACAGTCATAGGAAACCGCACACGTGTGAAGGTGGTCAAGAACAAGGTCGCGCCTCCTTTCACTGAAGCGGAGTTTGATATCCTGTACACCTGCGGAATCTCGTGGGAAGGGTCGGTGCTTGACGCCGCTCTCGCCCGTGGCGTCGTGGAGAAGCGCGGCAGCTGGATATCGTATGGAACAGAACAGCTCGGGCAGGGTTCGATGGCTACCATTGAGTTCCTCAAAACCCATCCTGAGATTACGGCGGAAATCGTCGAGAAAGTCAAGACCACGCCGGTGCTGCCGGGTGGCACGAGGAAGAAATGACACTTGAAGAACAGGTAAAGATCGTCAAGACGGCTCTTGAGGACAAGAAGGCCGTTGATATCAAGGCGTATGACGTGCGCGGTGTTTCCGGTTTCGCGGATGCTTTTGTCGTTGCGACGGGAACTGCCGCACCGCATCTCAAGGCGCTTGTGGCGGGGGTTCAGGCATCGATGAAAGAAGTCGATGTCGACTCCTACCGTACAAGCGGCGACCCGCAGAGCGGATGGATCGTTGTCGACTATGTCGATATAGTGGTTCATGTGTTCTCGCCGGAGGCTCGAGCCTACTATGCGCTCGAGAAGCTCTGGAAGGACGCCAAGCCTCTTTGATGTGTCCGGTTTTTCCGGATTTTTGGGAGAGAAAAAGCGCGGGTGAACTGCTTCAAAATGGAGAAGATCGATGAAGGCATCTGAACTGGCCGCAAAGCTTGGCGGCGTTCTTGAAGGCGAGGACGTGGATATTGTTGCATGTGGAGGTCTTGAGGAGGCCCGTACGGG
>JAFXEA010000131.1 GCA_017521065.1 Kiritimatiellia bacterium
GCAGAGGAAGTGGTTGGCTGCCGGATTTGCAAAATCGAAGACGCGCAGAAAGGCCTTCTTCTTCGTGCCGTCCGCCGCCGTGTAGCGCACGGGGATGCCGTCGAGAAGCAGTTTGTACTTCTCGCGGTTGATGGCGTCAAGTCCCATCGAGACGGAAGTGTCCGCAAGGATGCGGACGGCCTCGTCGTATGCAGCGGCGGGCAGGCCTGGATTCAGCCTTTCGAGCACGGGACGCAGATAGCGCACCAGCAACACCTCACCCTCGTCCGTACGCCCCAGCGTCCCCGCCGCTCCGAAGACTTCCTGCATGGCATAGACGCTCTCGTTCCAGTCAAGCGAATTGACCAGATACTCCGCAGTCGTCCTCTGCACAAGGTTATCTTCGGTATAGGCGTTCATGCATTGGGCTCCTGTTTACAGACTTGCCATTGGCCGAATCGCTTGCCTCCAACGCGGACAATAACATTTGCCGCCTTGAGTTGCGCAAGCACCTTTTCTACGCCTTTAACCGTGAGGCCCGTGGCTTTCGCCATCTCTGTTTGCCGAATTTTCGGGAAACGCTTTATTAAAGCAACGATAATATGCTTGCTTTTGTCACTTCGTTTTTCTCCATTTTTCCCATGTCTTTTCTTTGGGTAGTCTTGGGTAGTCTGCTGGGTAGTTTCTTGGGTAGTACGGACATCCCTCCTATCCCTACTTTTTGTGACATTCCTATCCCTACTTTTGGCCTCACCAACATTTTGGCGATTGTCGCTTTCCCCTTTGTAATCAAGGGTTCTGGTGATACTCCTATCCCTACTTTCACCACCATTCCTATCCCTACTTTTACCGTCATTCCTATCCCTACTTTTCTTCAACGTTTCCTGGGTAGGCTGCTGGGTAGCTTCTTGGGCAGTCCGAGAGATGACGCCATCGCTTGCAGAGGCGCCTCCATTCCAGTCAACGGGCCTCCGCAGAACGACGCGGAAATCATCGTCATCCTCAATCCATTCCGGAGCAGGAATCCCCCATTCGGCGCACTTCGCGATCATGTCCTCGGTGCCGGTCCCTGCCTTTTCGATGTAGCCCTTCAGGTACATCGCCCGCGCCAGAAATGGATTCACCGGCATTGACTTGTGCGTAGTGGACAACTTCTTGATCGTCATGCCGTGCGGCAACCCGCCCGGACTCCATACCTCCAGTCGATCTTTGAAAAGCATAACCTGTACACTCGCAAGGCTCGTATAGTCGCGATGAACGATGGCGTTGACGATAGCCTCCTTCACTGCGTCATACGGCAGCTCGAATTTCGTCGGCACCTCCGCCGTATCGCCGGTATCGCGCGTTCCAACCCAATTGGACACATGCGTCATCACAAACCGTGTTGCCTGATCCACCAACTCGAAAACATCCCCCATGTAGATCTGGTAGTCTGCCATTGGCTTTGAAACGCGATCTGCGTAGAATTGGGCGCACTTCACTTCAGACGTGATGAAAAACCTCTGCGGCCGTTTGGCGAAAAGCAACGCAGCGGGATTGAGTATCCTGCCTTCATCGTCGATCAACTCCAATGCCGTGAGCAATTTCTCCGGCGACGAATTCACCGGCAACGGGAACTGGCGCTTTTCCCGTGCCGTGCGTATGAAGTCGCGCATCTTGGCAACTGCTAAATCCTTCATCGTGACCCCCGCCGAGCAAGAAGCGTCGAATGGCAAAACGCTGATCAGTCCCTTGTCGGACAGGTATTTGCCAAGTGCCGCATACACGCCCGTGCGCAACTCGTCATAGTCGTTAAAGCTCTTGCGGACGACATCCTTGTTGACACGCGCAATAAATGCGGTCTGCTGCGGCTCGGCGGGCTTGTCGGACTTCATCACAAAGCAGATGCGCGGTTTGTGACGTTTGAACGCGCGATTGTATTCCCGCTCCGTCGCCGACACGCCGGCGGAATCGGTGTTGCCATAAGTGCGACCAAGTATACCGAGGTAAATATCGCATGAATCAACTTCGCCAAGATACACATCGTCGGCCGTGCGCTCCTGCGCAGGAACTTCCTCAAAGAGGAACACGTCAAAGAACCGTCCAAGGATGGCATCCTTGCGAATGTAGTCCGCAAGAGCCTTGCGCTCTTTCGCGAACTCGCGCTGTACGCTGGATATGAAGATTCGGTAGGTCATGCGTCGCCCCCTTCATCCTCTTCTGCTGTACTTGTGGATATCAATGAATACATTCCATTGTAATGGTTTTCATCCAACACCTTAATCATTTCGAGTAAGTCTTTCATGACGTCTCGTGTTTCCGATAAAACAGTAGGGTCATGACCGGGCTCGGCAACTACCGATGAATGTGAATATGTGTTTAACAATCTAAGGATCCGTGTCTTCACGGCTCCATCATACTGCACACTTTCCATTTTTTGGAATAATTCACCTTGCTTATCAGGCACATAATGCGCAAAAAACGATTCGAGCACTCTTCGTGCCATGTTCGGAACATTATAATATTTGGACAACACTCCTTCTTCTTGTGAATTTGCCACATCGTGGAGAACCTTAAATAGGAAATGATATTCTGACTCATATTGCAAGAGCAATGGATCCAATGCGCCTATTGATGCTGCACGGCAATTATTAACATCAGAACTTTTCAGCGAATAAAACCGACCTGGTCGTAAATTTATATCTTTTTTCTTCTGGCCAGGCACATGAAATACCCAATTCTTCACTTGTCTGAAAAAAGAAAAGTTATGGGTCATAACGAACAACTGCCCAGAGTCCTTCACACGCTCTTTCATATAAGCAAATGCAGAGAACAAAGCATTGTCGTCAAGACTTGACACAGGATCGTCAACCACGACAATTCCATTGGTCTTATCAAAGCTCTTATCTGAAAGCGTTTTAAGAAAATACAAGAAAGTAATAGCCGTACACTCACCCTCGCTCAGATTGTCAGCAACATGTCCCGAACGTAATAACTTATATCCGCTACCCTCATACTCAAACGACAACTCATTCCGCCCCAAATAGGAATGAAGTTCCTTATTTAGTTCCTCAACAGGTTTGCGACTCTCTGTGAGACGTAGTTCTATTTCACGTATTTGTTGAGCAAGTGAATCATACTGCGCCTGTAATGCTTTTCTCTTCTCTGTTGCTGCTTTTTCATTAGCCACCAACACGTCATATTCGGGAATAGCAGACAACAAACAATCGCCAACTAACTTGTTATAAGCAGTCGCTCTTTCTGCCGCAATAGCCTTGGTTTGATTATTGTGTTTCTCAATAACCACATTCATTGCTTTGAAGCATTCTGCTATTTGATTTTCTACTAAAGCCACATTTTCTATTTGCAACCCCTTCTCAGTAAGGACATCAATCAATATCATTCGCTCAAACGGCTTGTTCTTCTTTACTTCCAAACCAGCCAGTAAAGCACTAAGATATAATTTTCCAACAGAAATCGACGCTGTTGTATTCCTTGCCGCAGTTGCGTATTCAGATTGTAAATCGTCATATAAACTAGATTCGGCAGGGAACGCTATATCCAATTGCTTTAACCGTGATTCAATATCATTACATGCACTTTGCAACACTGCCTGGAAACGTGTATACGCATCATTAAAGTGCGCTTCGTATTTGTGCCGTGTCTCATTTGAGAACTTATTTCCACAAAACCGACATGTTGTTGTCTGATGTTCTCCGCTATGCAAAGCAAGTCCGTCTTGAACCCATCTTGCCAAGGGTGGATCGGAAGCTAATTCGTCTAAGACAGAGGAAACGACTGTTTGATCTAATATACCTGACACCTGTTCAGTCAAATGCTTTAGGCCAACATCAACACATCTAACGCAATGGACATCAGCCTTAGACTGCATGAACCTCTTTTTATCTAATGCAGCCTTTTCATCTTCTGACAACGGCTGTAATTGTGCTTGTCTATCTTTAATTCGATTGATGCCTTCCAAGAAACGACGTCTGTCAAATGTCACATATGTTTGCGATCCCGAAAAGTGATTCTTGATAGATCGCGCTTGGTCTGTTGCATACTTATCTATCGCTTTTGCTTTGCCTTCTACATCAGAAATTGTAGCGACTAAAGCCTCATGAACAGACTTTAGTCCATCTTGTTTGTCCTTTAAAGTACGCGCATCTTCCACACTTTGTTGCCCCAAATAAAGAATCGGCTTTGCGTTCGCATTTCGGATCGCAATAAGAGTCTCGCGCATAAAATCTCTATTGAAGACACGAACCGCTGGAATAGGAGTCGTCGAAAACTGCGCCCCTCTAACTTCTGTTGTTCCGTCTACTTCAACAGCCACCTCCCCCTCGGTTAATGGTTCCTTTCTTTGCATCGTCGCAAACAAAGACGAAAGTGTGGATTTCCCTGAACCATTCCACCCATAAAAAAGATTATACCGCGCGAAAGACGGCAAATCCCTCGGCCAAGAGAAATCCCGAAAGATTCGATAGTTCTTGATTCTCGAGAACTTTGTAATCTTCATTACACTGATCCTCCTTTCATCAGCCTCGGCAACAGCAGGTCACGGGCGGCGACAAGGTTGCGAATCGAGAAACACAGCGTTTTCAATTGTTCAAGAATTGGGTTCAACACTCTATTGAACTCGGCAAGTGTGTCATCATCTGGCATTGATACCGAATAGTTCAGCAGTTGTTTCCAATCGGCACGTGGCATTTTCGATCCCTCTTTCATGCCCTGCGATGCCGCCGCAACAAAGGCATCGCTTGAAACAGTCATCAGTACGTATGCATGCAATTCGGGGCGTAGCGGTTTTATCACAATCGCATCTGATGAAGCGACACCATCAACAAAGGTAATACCGACCTTGTGGAAGTATGGCCGAATCTTACCAAAGAGAATATCGCCAGCCTCAAATGCAAGTTTGGTGCTTGTAACCTTCTGTGCTGATTCCCATTCACATAACGAAATCGACCGGCGCGGCATGTGTTCAAGTCCAATGTAAGGCGTATCAGGCGCAATAGCATCGGGGCTGACACCACGCCTTACTTCGCGGCAAATCTCGCCCAACGTTGCCGCCCTGCCCTGCTCAATCCCTCCGAACCACTTGCGGTAGGTTAGTCGCGCCGTCTCTTCGAGGATGGCGATGCGGCGGCGGTTGTTCTCGATCAAATCGTCATACGCGGAAAGAATGTCGGCAATCCGCCGCTGGACGGGGAGAGGGGGCAGGGGAATTTCAAGATTGCGCAACGCCGAAAGAGTTATCGTCTTTTGTGCCGCACCAATGGCCACATTATCAGCCGAACTGTAAAAAGCGGGGTTCAACATTGAATAATACAGGAACCTAGAATCTATAGTGCTTCTTGGTTTCAGTATCGCTATATGGCGCTGGAAGGCTATATCCAGATCTTTATCCGCATAGACAGGGATGCCATAAGAGCCTACAACCGAATATAAGACATCGCCTTTTCTAATTCTTCGCTTCGCATCAATTGTATCGAAGTAGGCCTTGGGAACGAAGCGCGTATTGGAAAGATTAAACTTGTTGTTCTTGATGTCCGATATCGTGACGAACGGAATGCCCGATTCACATTTCGGTGGCGGCAAATGATCGCCGTCTGAAATAGACGAACAAACTTGTGCAAGTTTAACTTTCATCCAAGAACCCATTTGTCCAAACCTCAAGATTATCCTATTGCAAACGGATACCACTGCCAAAGGGGGGAATATTCTGGATGTTGCAAAGGATTCACCTCTTTCATGGCTTCACATGCAAAATCATGTGCCTGTTTGGTGTTATACACAGCATAATTTGGTTTTGACCTTTGTTCATCATACCAATTCCTTGCCCCTTGTATAAGCAATGTCGTATAATAACC
Organism: Kiritimatiellia bacterium; assembly: GCA_017521065.1. Classification (GTDB taxonomy): domain Bacteria; phylum Verrucomicrobiota; class Kiritimatiellia; order RFP12; family UBA1067; genus UBA1731. The sequence goes on from JAFXEA010000131.1 coordinate 5,832, forward strand.
TCCTGCATTAACATCCTCCCCCGCAGACTCGCTCCGGCTACAAGAATACATACGTACCGAAGCATGGGTACGCATGAATTCAATATGATTTAGAAAAAGTGAGCTTATATTTTCTTGCACACTCCGCCTTGCATTTAACACTATTTGATTCGCCGAATCCATTGCTGTCCCGAATGAAGTGCTTCGACCTGCAGCAAATGATTCATTGGCAATTTTAATACTGCCTTGAGCATTTTCTATACCCCGACAACAATCAAAAATGGCCGTACCAAATCGTCTTGGGGATATTGCATCCAAAAGGACGGCTTGCTCGTTATCGTTCAAGCATATTTTAGTCTCATATCTTCTGGAACTATAATTATATTCCATAAACCCATGCCCAGAAAAAGCAAGGAAGACATAACTGTCTTTGTATATATTCAATAATGCTTGGACAAAACCAGCAGAAGGCTTTGACTTCATAAATATTTCATGGTCCTTCCATGCGCCACCAAGGTCGCTCATCAAGAAAGAACGCCAATTTGCAGCATCAATTCTTGCCCCAGGGAGATCAGCAAGGCCTTGCACATTGCTTGACTCTATGATTATCGCTACCCGTTTAATCATGGCTTTCCCCCTTCGAATTCATTGGCTTAATGACGTATGTGGAAATCATTGCTGGTATAAATGCATCAAACAAGCCTGACGCAAAAGCAATAACGCAAACACCGGTGTATGAGGCGCAAATGTTTCGAGAAAACTCTGGAGCGATTGAACAACTGAAGAACAACACGCCCATTTTCCCAAGTATCATGCCAATCAGCAGCCTTACAAAAGCTTCTGCGCAGTGAAGACACTCACCCGCATTTGAATCCACCCGACGTGTGCTCGCGTGTCTTACCAATGACACATAAGCACCAAACAACCCAAACATAAATGGTGCTATCAATATGATATCTCGTATGACATACAAGGCAAGGCCGTACAACATCATGGCCAATGTGGCACTATGCAACGTCCATAAGCGGGAACGCTCGGGGATTCGCTGTTCAAGGTATGCTTTTGCCTCCGACATCAATGCTTTGGACTCATCGTGTCCACCCTCAAATGCCGATACAATCGCCGAGCCCAACATCCTCTTGAATGCCATCCATTCCGCCTCGCCTAAATGCTTACATGGTGTCGCCTCAACATTCATGATACTGGCAATTAATGTAAAGGTTTCTGAAGGAACTTTGTTGCCAGTATGATCGTCGTTACATATCCAATCCAGATCGCCTTCAATATCTATGAACACAACATAATTGAATTTTTGAGCGGGGGCCAATTCCTTCGTTACTGCTGAAGGGTCTTGCCAGCACTCCCAAATCAGTTCTTTTAATCGTATCTGGTGGTCTTTCCAATGTTCTTGGACCTCCTTTTCGATACGAGCTCGATATTCCGCAATGTCATTGGCTGACTTTTGGGAGAACCATTTTTTGACATGCTCAAGGCAACTCATATTACCCCTCCTCTATAGATTGCCTGCGCCTTAACGGCAAACGGGAAATGATGCAACCTGCGTCCACCCAGATAAACAGGAGTTTGCTGAGGCGGCATCTCTATCTGTGCAAAACGGACAGCATCATCAATTCGTAACACTCCATCCTGACATGTTCCAACCATGAGTTTCGAGACTTCCATTAAAACACGCGAAAACGACCGGTCGTCATCAGCCTCTTCCCCTTCGCCAGCAGCAAACACTTTAACAAGCCCTCTCTCACATTTCAACAACTCATTCTCAAACAATATTCTTGTATTGTATTGAAACGACTTATTGAGCGCCTCATTAGAGAATGCAACCTTTTCATTCTCCGCCCCCTTACGACAACAATCAAAGACCTGCATACACCAAGGACTACCAGGGTTCAACTCCCTTTCCGACATCTCATCAACATCATTTACCAAAGTCATTGTCATGTTAAAACCAAATTTGTCTTTCGTCAGATAGCCGTGCCCTGAAAAACAGACGAGAGAGTAATCAATGGAACGTCCTCCTTGTAGAGCCTCAAGTATCTGTGCCTTACTCTGGCTAGACAAATCCATGATTTCATTCTCGTACCAGCACCCACCAGTGGAGGACATGAGAAACCGTTTCCACGCGAGAATATCGGTTCTTACACCAGACAATGCATTGTCTGGATTCTTATAATCACCACCAATCAAAAAAGCTCGTCTTTGCATCTGAATCTCCGTTAGTTTGAACTGGCTGACTTCATTGCGGCTAAGGCGAGAAGCCGCTCCTTCTCGAACTTGCGCTTTTCCTCGATGACGATACGCTTGAGCGCCGCCTTGGACGGCAAGACGCTTGTGTACTGCTTCACGAAAATGCGGTTCTTCTCAGAGTCGGGCGTGAACATCTCCACCAGCGCCTGGTCCACCTTCTCCGATGTCAGCAAGATTCCAATGGTCGGATTCTCGTCCGGCAACTTGATCTTGCGGTCAAAGTAGTTGATGTAGGTCTGCATCTGTCCAAGCTCGTCGTGGCCGACCTTCTTGAGTTTGAGGTCGATGACGAAGAACGACCGCGTGAAACGGTTGTAGAAGGCAAGGTCGGCATAATAGCTGTGGTCGCCGATCACGCAGCGCACCTGCCGCCCATGGAACGTGAACCCCTTGCCCATCTCCAACATGAAGTCCTGGATGTGGTCGAAGATGCGATCCTCAAGTTCGCCTTCGGAATACTTGTCTGGCGTTCCGAGGAATTCCGTGACGACCGGATCCTTCAGCGCTTCGCCAGCCACCTCAACGTCGGGCGCGGGGCGGTTCATCAGCGCGCGGACTTTTTCCTTGTCCTTTGAAATCTGAAGCCGCTCGAAAGTCGATGTGCGATACATGCGCTCCAGCTGGCGGAACGACCAGTTCCTCTCCGTCGCCTCGCGCTCGTAGAAAGCGCGCTCGACGGGGTCGGCGATTCGCATCAGCAACAGGTAGTGCGACCAGCTGAGGGTGAACTTTGGAATTGGGGAAACACTGTTTACCAAATTGTTATCGTCGGATTTCCACAACACCGTTGCGGATTTTCCACCGCCTAATTCCGCAAACACCGTTTGCGGAATTCCCTCAACACCGTTGAGAGAATCGTTGTCCACAGATTCCGTAAACAGCGTTTGCGGAATTGGCGCGTATAGGAGATAGAACTTCCGAATCGTTTCCAGGGAACGCATAGACCAACCGCGACCAAACCGAGCAGTTAGTTTTATAGACAGCTCTTCAACAACCTTTTTCCCATACTCCGCCCGACGCTTTCCACCTTGCTCCTCTTCGACGATCTGCCGGCCGATTTCGTAATTGGTATAGACCTGCGCAATGTTGGCGAGGGTGGCGACCTTCTGCCGCGCCTCTTCAATGAGCGCCACAACACGCGCAAAAAGGCTCGGTCTGCGCGCACGTGAAACTTCTTTCTTTTCCTTGCCTTTCATCCCATCAGCTCCTTGAAGTTGGCGTCGATCTTCTTGGCAAGTTTCGCCGCCTCGGCATTGAGTGTGCGCAGTTCCTCATGGAGCGATGCGAACTTCTCGGCGAAGTCCTCGTCGTTGTCGTCCGTCTCGGCCACGCCCACGTAGCGGCCCGGCGTGAGCGACCAGTCGTTCGCCGCGATCTCGTCAAGCGAAACGGCCTTGACCAAGCCCTCGACATCGCGATAGCGTCCGTCCGGGAAGCGCTCCTCCAGCCACGACGCCGCCTCTTCCTCGCCGTTCTTCCTGTACGCGGCCAGCAGTTCTCTGTAGCGCGCCGTCTCGCCGCGGTAGAGCCAGACGATGGCAAGCAGGTTCTGTTCCTGTTCGGGAGAAAAGTCATTGATCTTGCGCGTCACCTTGCGATAAACATTCCGCGCATCGATCATCAAAACGTGCTTTTTCTGTTCTTCCGTCCTCTTCGCGCGGTTCAGAAACCAGAGGACGCACGGAACCGACCGCGTGTAGAAGAAGTTCGAGCGGATCGACACCATGATGTCCACGTCGCCCGTCTCGACGAGCTTCTGCCGGACAAGGGCGTCCCCGCGCCCCGCAGACTCCGCGCCCGCCGCCATCACGAATCCGGCGCGGCCATGCTCGTTCAGGTAGCTGTAGAAGTAGCTGATCCAGACGTAGTTGCCGTTCGACACCTTGCCCTTGTCGTTCACGCTCGGAAGCCCGAACGGCAGACGCGGATCGTTCTTGATCTTGTCCGCGTCGATCTCGTCCACGTTGAACGGCGGATTCGCCATCACGAAATCGGCCTTCCCGACAAGTTCGTGCGGATCCTCATAGTAGGTGATCGCCTTGGCGATGTCACCTTCAAGGCCGTGGACGGCGAGGTTCATCTTGGCGAGGCGGATCGTCGTCGCGTTCTTCTCCATCCCGAAGAAAGTCAGCTTCTCCGTTGGATTCTGGTTCTGCCGCTCCACGACGCGCGCGGACTGCACGAACATGCCGCCGGAACCGCAGGCGGGATCGAGCACGACACCGGAATCCGTCTCCAAGACGCGCGCGATGAACGACACGAGCGAAACGGGCGTGAAGAACTCCCCGCCGTCATGCGCCTTCGTGCCGGCGAACTGCGTAAGGAAATATTCGTAGATGCGACCGAAGACGTCACCCGACATCTTCTTGAGTTCGTCGGGGTTCAACTTGCGCAGAAGCTGTCCGAGAATCTCGTTGTCCAGCTCGTTGTATTCCTCTTTCGGCAACACGCCTTTCAGCGTTTCATAGTCCTCTTCGATGGACTCCATCGCCTTGATGATGGCGTCGGCGCGGTTGGCGGAATCCGGCAAACTGACGAGATGGTCAAACTGCGCCTCGGGCCGCAGAAATACGGCGCCTCGCGCGGAAAAATCCTCCTTCGTCGGCTCGCGCGTCCTGCCGCCGCGCGACGGAAGCGACTTGAGCACGTCGTCCTTCACCGCGAGATAGCGGCTGTAGGCATGACGAAGGAAGATCAAGCCCATGACGGGCATGAAAAACTCGTTCGCGGCAAAATTGGAATTCGCCCGCAGCGTATCGGCCGCGCTCCACAGCCGCCTTTCAATCGCCTCTATGTGTTCAAGTTGCGCCATGGGGATAGTATAGCAAATTTGGGGCGTGAGGCGTTAGACGAAAGACGAGGGATGAGACGAGAGACGTGAGACAGACCCTATGTTTATGAACGGAAGTTTCCGGGGACAGTCCCCCTCCCACTGAGTTTCCGGGGACAGTCCCCCTGCTTCTGGGAGTACTAGGGGGGCACAGGACGCAACGGAGGACTGTCCCTGCGGGAAGTAAAAACGCGGCGGGGTCAACCGCCGCAGCATATGAAGAACAGATGCTGCGGCAGCCGAGAAACAGGTACAGTCCTCATGTGAAAAGCGGTGCCGGCCTCACGCGAAAAGCTTGGCGAGCTTCTCGAGCTGCGTGACCTTCTCCACGAGTTCGGCACGCTTCGCCTTCTGGCCCTCCACTATCGCCGCAGGGGCGTGGGCCATGAAGTTCTCGTTGCCGAGCTTCGCGTCGATCGACTTGATGAAGCCCTGCGTCTTGGCGAGCTCAGCCGCCACGCGCTTCGCCTCTGCGGCCTTGTCCACAAGACCCTCCAGCGAAAGGTACACCGTGCCGAGCTTTCCAAGCGTGCCTGGCATGGCGAGCTCCGTCGCCCCTGGCAGCACCTCCACGCTCTCTGCGCGGAAGGCGGCCTTGAGGCTGGCGACCTCCGCTGCGAGGCGCTCAGCCGTCGCGGCGTCCTTCGCCGCGATAGTCACCTTCACCCAAGCCGCGGGATTCACCTTGTACTCGGCGCGGAGGGCGCGCAGCGCGGTGATCATCTCGCGCTTCGCCTCCACGTAGTCGTACACGTCCTCGTCGAGGCCCCACGCCGCCTTCTCCTCCGCCGTGTAGCCCTTCGGAAACTCGGCGCGGAGAATCGTCTCGCCGTCCTTGAGGAAGCCCAGCTGATGGGCCACCTCCTCGGTGACGAACGGCATGTATGGATGAAGAAGCCGGAGCGCCTTCCAGAATACGTCGCGCAGAATCGCAAACGCCGTCGCCTTGTCGGGAGCGTCCTTGGCGTATTCCACGTACCAGTCGCAGATCTGCGTCCAGAAGAAATCGTACACGGCGAGAGCGCCGTCCTGGATGCGGTACTTCGAGAGAAGCTCGTTCACCTTAGCGCACGCCTTGTCGCAGGCCATGAGCATGTGGCGCTCGTCACTGGACAACTGGGCGGGGCCGCCGGCGGCCCCGAGCCCCGCCTGCGGCGTCGCTTCGCGATTCATCTCCATGAAGCGCGCCGCGTTCCATATCTTCGTGCAGAAGTTGCGCCCGATCTCGAACTTGGACTTGTCGACCTTCGTGTCGCAGTCGAGCGAGGTGATGAGCGCAAGCGAGAATCGCAGGGCGTCGGCCGAATACGCGTCGATGAGCTCGAGCGGGTCGAGCGAGTTGCCGAGGCTCTTCGACATCTTGCGTCCCTGCGCGTCGCGCACGATGCCGTGGATGACGATGTTCTTGAAGGGCGGCTTCCCCATGAAGTGGATTCCCGCCATCATCATGCGCGCCACCCAGAAGAAGATGATGTCCTGCGCCGTCACCAGGTCGGTCGTCGGATAGTAGTAGTCGAGGTCGGCCGTCTTCTCGGGCCAGCCGAGCGTAGAGAACGGCCACAGCCACGACGAGAACCACGTGTCGAGCACGTCCGGATCCTGCTCGAGATCCGCGAGCGTCAGGTTCGCATTGCCGGTCTTGGCCTTCGCCATCTCCAGCGCGGTCTCGGCGGTCTCGGCAACAAAGACCTGTTCACTGTTCCCTGTTCCCTCTTCACTCGCATTCCCGCGGACGTAGTACGCGGGAATGCGGTGCCCCCACCAGAGCTGGCGCGAGATGCACCAGTCCTGGATGTTCTCCATCCAGTTGAAGTATATCTTGCTCCAGCGGTCTGGCACGAAGCGCACCTCGCCCGACTTCACCGCCGCGATGGCGGGCTCGGCAAGCGGCTTCATCTTCACGAACCACTGCTTGGAAAGGCGGCTCTCCACCACCTCGTGGCAGCGATAGCAGTGGCCCACCTGGTTGTCGTAGTCTTCAACATGGTCGAGGAATCCGCCTGCCTCGAGATCCTCCACGAGCGCCTTGCGGCATTCGAAGCGGTCCATGCCGCAGTACTTCTCGCCGGCGAGCTCGTTCATGTGCGCGTCGTCGGTCATGATGTTGATCTCCTCGAGGCCGTGGCGCTTGCCCACGAGGAAGTCGTTGGGATCGTGCGCGGGCGTGATCTTCACGATGCCCGTGCCGAACGCCTTCTCCACGTACACGTCGGAGATCACGGGAATCTCGCGGCCCGTGAGCGGCAGGATAACCGTCTTGCCCACCAGGTGGGCATAGCGCTCGTCGGACGGATTCACCGCCACGGCGGTATCGCCCGGCAGCGTCTCGGGGCGCGTGGTCGCCACCATCACGTAGTCCTTGTACGGCTCGCCTCTCACACCCTTCTCGCTGCCCACCACCGGGTAGCGCACGTACCACAGATGGCCGTGGTTCGCCTCATGCTCCACCTCATCGTTCGCAAGCGCCGTGCCGCAGCGCGGACACCAGTTCACGATGTAGTTGCCCTTGTAGATCAGCCCCTCGTTGTACAGCTGGCAAAAGACCTTCGCCACCGCCTTCGAACATCCCTCGTCGAACGTAAAGCGCTCGCGCTGCCAGTCTGTGGAATTGCCCAGCATGCGCTGCTGGTGCACGATCGTGCCGCCGTACTGCTTCTTCCACTCCCACACGCGCTTGACGAACGCCTCGCGCCCGAGGTCCTGACGGCGCTTCCCCTCCTTCTTGAGGGCCTTCTCGACTACGTTCTGCGTGGCGATGCCAGCGTGGTCGGTGCCGGGCAGCCACAGCGTGTTGAAGCCACACATCCTGCGCCAGCGCACGAGGACGTCCTGTATCGTCTGGTTGAGGGCGTGCCCCATGTGCAGAATGCCCGTCACGTTCGGCGGGGGGATAACAACGGAATACGGCGAACCGTGGCCCGGCTCGTCGTGGAAATAGCCGTTGTTCTCCCAAATCGGGTACCATTTAGCCTCTGCGGCCTTGGCGTCGTATCGTTTGTCCATCATATTCTCTTCTTCTTGCCTTGCTTGTGTAGATGTAAAATTATACCACAAATCTCCCTTCAAGGCCATACCGCCGCCGCGAGTCAGCGCGCACGGACACTGCCCCGAGTTTGCCACTTCATTTTTTGAAAAGCGCGGTTTGAGCCAATGTTCACGCGGGTCGCGTGAAAAAACCGCCATAATTTTGTAGCACTCACATTCTAGAATACCTTGACCGACGACTTGAGCGCCGCTATGCCTCC
>JAFXEA010000132.1 GCA_017521065.1 Kiritimatiellia bacterium
TACGCTTGCCGTGGAGCGGGCGTTGTGGGAATACGAGAAGGAGGCGGACGTGGTGCTTCTCCCCAGCTTCTGGTGGGGAGCATCGTCGCGGGCCGTTGCGCCGTGTGAAGGACGTGGCTCCATTCCGGTCGATTCACAGGCGATCGTTCCTATTGCCCGCCAGATCTTCCGTGGGCTTCTCGACGTCGGCTTCAGGAACATCCATACATTCATCCACCATCAGTCCGAGGACTTCAGCGCGGGTATGCCGACGGATCTTGCGTTCCGTCTGGCGTCCCGTCAGGTCATCATGGAATTCCTTGAGGAGAAGAAGGGCGATGGCTGGTGGGGTGATCCTGCGAGCGCGGCGTACTATACCGACCATACGAACCTTGACGCAAACCCGTTTATCTGGATCCGCAACCATGCGCTGATGGATGAGAAGGTACTTGCGAAATATCCGTTCGACCATGCCGGAGAGGGCGAGACGTCTCTCATGATGTCGCTTTGCCCGGATACGGTCAACATGGAAGAGTTCGACAAGACGGCATGGTATGCGCAGTCTGCGCTGAAGGCGTCCAAGGAGACCGGCGATAATGGCGTGGCGATGATCCTCGACCACTTCCGCCGTGTTCTTGCATAGTCACACAATGAGATAAAGGGGGATTGCATGAGAATCAATCTAGCGAATTTTGTTTTCACTCGCGAACCTGTCACCATCGCCGAGGACGGTGAGTTCAAGGCGGTGGGCTGGCGCTATTCGACGGGTGTGGATGCCATAAAGGTGTCCAACTCCCGCGGATCGTTCACGATCCTTCCGTGGATGGGTCAGGCGATATGGAGATGCGATTTCGACGGATGCGAGCTTACGATGAAGTCCATGTACGATGAGCCAGCCGACTGCCGTGAAAGCTTCAGCGAGTCGTATGGGTTCTTCATGATGCATTGCGGTCTGACCGCGATGGGCAATCCTACACCTCAGGATGATCATATCGGCCATGCGGAACTTCCCGTGGCCCGATATCAGTCTGCCTATCTTGAGTTCGGGTCGGATAGGAAGGGCGCGTATGTGGCGGTTGGAGGCAGCTACCGCCACACGCTGTGCTTTACGTACAACTACGAGTTCACCCCGAGGGTCGTGCTGCGCAAGGGGGCGGCTTCGCTTTCAATAGAGGCGTCGATCAGGAACGACAAGGACATACCCCTTGAGCACTATTACCTTTGCCATGTGAACCACCGCCCTGTCGACGGATCGAAAATAGAGGAATCGCCGCTTGCCCGCAAGCCGATCATCAACCGGGAAGTGCCGGAGGGCTACCACAAGCCTTGGGCTGATGCGACGGAAAGATTTCTTGATGCGCTGGAGGCGGACTATCGCGTGCAGAGTTCCGTTGGGGTCAAGGGCGAATCGTACCGTCCAGAGATAGTGAACTGCTATTTCCACAAGCCGGACAGGAGCGGATGGGCGTTCGTCCGTCAGGTGTATCCGAAGAGGGTCGGCAAGGTCGGCGGCGTGTACGTGAAGTACCGTCCTGACGAACTCCCTTACGCCACGCGCTGGATCGCGCGCACGAAGGATGAGGACGCCATGGGCATGTGCCTTCCTGCCACGGCGGAGCACAAGGGACGCATCTACTGCCGCACAAACGGGCAGCAGCGGTTCCTGCCGCCTGGCGAGAGCGTGACATTCCATATCGAAACGGGTATTCTGACGTAACCGGTCTCCTCCGTCTGCCGGTTAAGAACGCAAACAGAAAAGGCTGTTCAGTTGTTTTTCTGTGGAAAAATGTGTTATAATTCCGGCAGTTTTTTATTGGAGACAGACCTATAATGACATTAGACAAGGCAAGAATAGATAAAACATGGCTCAAGGCGCGGGCTGAGGATATCCGAAAGGTGGATTACATCGACCCTGTGCTGTACAGGAAATATAACGTCAAGCGCGGGCTGCGCAACGAGGACGGCACCGGTGGGCTCGTTGGTCTCACCACCATCGGCAACGTGCACGGATACGTCGTGTCCGAAGGTGAAAAGCAGGCGATCCCCGGCGAGCTCTTCTATCGTGGCATCGACGTGAAGGATATCGTCAAGGCCGACAAGCGTGAACACCGCTACGGCTATGAAGAGACTGCGTACCTGCTTCTTTTCGGCGAGCTTCCCACGATGAAGCAGCTCATACAGTGGAAGAACATGCTTGGCTCCTACCGCAGGCTTTCGGACGGGTTCAAGGAAAATGCTATCATGCGCAATCCGTCCAAGGATCTGATGAACGCGATGGCGCGAGCGGTTCTTTTTGCGTATGCCTTCGATCTGGACGACAATCCGGACGACATTTCCATCGAAAAGTGCCTTGAACAGTCCATCGACCTCATAGGCGCCATTCCGACGATTGCGGCATACGCCTATCAGGCTAAGGCGCATTACCATGACGGCGCCTCGCTGTTGCTGCGCAACCCCGATCCTAAGAAGTCCACGGCGGAGAATATCCTTTCGCTGATCCGTGAGGACGGCAAGTACTCCAAGCTTGAAGCGGAGGCTCTGGACCTTGCGCTCATCCTCCATGCGGAGCACGGCGGCGGAAACAACTCGTCGTTCACGACCCATGTTGTGACAAGTTCGTTCACCGACATCTATTCATCGGTCGCCGCGTCCATCCTCTCTCTCAAGGGGTCGCGGCATGGCGGCGCCAATTTACGCGTCATGAAGCAGATGGACGAGATCAAGGCCAACGTCAAGGATTGGACGAATCCCGCAGACGTCGAAAAGTATCTTGAGAAGATTGCGGACAAGAAGGCAGGCGACAGGACGGGGCTCATCTACGGTCTTGGACACGCCGTCTACACAATATCCGATCCGCGCGCCGTGATGCTGAAGTCCAAGGCGATCAAGCTCGCCAAGGAGAAGAACCGTATGGATGACGTGAACCTCTTCTCGCTCGTTGAGGAGAAAGGCCCTGCAATCATCAAGTCCCGCCATCCCCGCGCTGAGGACGTGTGCGCGAATGTTGACCTCTATTCTGGCCTTGTGTATGACATGCTCGGAATCCCGAAGGAGCTTTATACGCCTCTCTTTGCCGTCGCCCGCTGCGTAAGCTGGTGTGCGCACCGCATGGAGGCGCTGATAAACAACGGGCCGATAATCCGTCCCGCATATAAACCCCTGTTCCACCCGAAGAAATATATTGACCTCAAGGATCGTTGATATGGAAAGGTTCGAATCGTTTGAAGGCGGAGTCTGCTCCGCAAAGGGATTTCGTGCGGCGGGCGTCGCCGCCGGCATCAAGTACAAGGATCGCAAGGATGTCGCGCTCATCGTGGCCGATGCGCCATGCTCCGCTGCTGCGATGTTCACCACGAATGCGGTAGCCGCCGCGCCGGTCGTTTTCGACCGCAGCATTGCCAAGTATGGCTGCGCACAGGCGATTCTCGCCAACTCCGGCTGCGCTAACGCCTGCACCGGACAGGAAGGTCTCCGCGATGCGGTGGAGAGCGTGAAGGCGACAGCGGCAACGCTCGGCGTTGATCCGAGGCACGTCTTTATCGCGTCCACTGGCGTGATCGGACGCCGCCTGCCCATGAAGCGGCTTCTCGCCGGAATGAAGGATGCGGCGAAGAATCTTGCCGCCACGCCTCAGGCCGGGCTAGATGCGGAACTCGCCGTCATGACCACGGATACGCGTCCGAAGCAGGCCGCAGTGAAAGTCAAGATCCTTGGACATGAAGTGACGATCGGTGGCATGTGCAAGGGGTCGGGCATGATCGAACCGAACATGGCCACGATGCTTGGCTTCATCACCACGGACTGCGCAATCACGCCCGGAATGCTCCGCAACGCGCTCAAGAGCGCCGTTACTCGTGGATTCAACAGGGTCGTCGTCGATGGCGACCAGTCCACGAACGATTCCGTTTTCATCATGGCATCCGGTGCGGCCGGCAACAAGGAGATCCGTCACCCTGACGCGTCGTTCCGTCTTTTCCGCGACGCGCTCATCCAGCTCATCGTCACGCTCGCCAAGCAGATGGCTGCGGACGGCGAGGGCGCCACGAAGTTCGTGACGGTGAAGGTGAAGGGCGCCGCCACAGAGCGCGATGCGGAGCTTGCCGCACGCGCAATCGCGAAGTCCCCTCTGTGCAAGACGAGCTGGTACGGCAAGGATCCGAACTGGGGCCGTATACTTGCTGCCGTCGGATATTCAGGAGCCAAGATCGACGAAACCACCGCCGAAGTGTTCTACGGCAAAACGTGGGCGTACAAGCAGGGCAAGGTGGCGGACGCAACTCAGCTCAAGAAGCTTGAGGCGGAGCTTGCCGGTCCGGAAGTGACCGTGACGGTTGATCTCCATTTCAACAACCGGGAGTTTGAGATATACACGTGCGACTATTCCACGGAATATGTCCACATCAACGCTGACTATACCACATAAGGAGATAGAGCCATGGGAGATGATTGCTGCAAGTGGAAGTTCTGCACGAAGAGCGGACTCAAGCAGGTTAAGGTTGAATGCGGTGACGATCTGAGGAGACTCAAGGATCTTGACCAGAAATACTGGACGGCCCTTGCCGCTTCCAACACGGGTCTTCGCTTTGATTCGCGCACACTGGAGTTTCTCGATACCGACGGCGATGGACGTGTCCGCGTTCCTGAGCTGCTCGCGGCAATCGATTTCCTTGAATCCAGGGGAGTCGACCTCGATTCGCTCTTTGTTGAAGATCCCGAGGACGAAAAGAAGCTTTCGGAGATTTTCGGAAAGCTTGCCGACCTCGCAAAGGTCGAGCCTTCCGACGCAGAGAAGGCGGCGATGAAGGCGTGGGAGGATGCTCCTGCGAACGATGCTTCGATCATGCCGCTCAAGGACGCTACGGCTGATGCCGATGCCGCGCTTGCGGCAGTCGAGCCGCTGCTGGAGAAGTTCTTCACTCCGGCGGAGGACGCTCCGCTCGTGATGGAAGGGCCGGAGGTTTCGCTTCCGCTCAAGGGCAACATCAATCCGAAACATGCCGATGCAATCGCCGCGTTCGTCGAGAAGTGCGTAAAGCCGCTTGTCGGAGAGGTTGAGGATTTGAAACGTGCCGACTTCCTCAAGGTCAAGGCGGCGTTTGCCCCTTACCGTGCGTGGGCTGCATCCAAGCCTGTAATGAACGCCAACGCGAAGGCGGAGCTTGAGACGGAAGAGCGCATGGTGCGTTACAAGATGCACCTTGTGGAGTACATCCGCAACTTCGTGAACCAGACAAACCTTTACAGCTGCGAGACGGAGCCGATATACCTTACCGGTACGCTTTTCATCGACGGACGCGAATGCAGACTCTGCTTCCATGTCGACAACGAAGCCGCGCACTCCGCGCTAGCCGCGAAGTCCGACTGCTGCATAATATACGTAAAGCTTTCCCGTAAGGGTGAGGCGGCTCGCAGCGTCTGCGCTGTGATAACGATAGGGCGCACCATTCCGCTCTATGTCGGACGCAATGGTATCTTCTACGACCGTGACGGAAACGTCTGGGATGCGACGATCACGAAGGTCGTCATGGCGCAGGTTTCGCTTTGCGAGGCGTTCTGGGCACCGTGGCGCAAGATCGGCGAGTTGATCAGCGAGCAGGTCAAGAAGTTTGTCGGCGATGCACAGACGAAGTCCGTGGGCGGTGTCACGAAGACGATCGATGGAGTGAGTGCGAAACCGGCGGCGAAGCCTGCCGCCGACACGTCGGCGAACGGCGCTGCGCTCGCAAGCTCCGTTGCGGCTCTCGGCATTGGCGTCGGCATGGTCGGCGCGGCGTTCGCGGGAGTTGTCGGCCTTGTCGCCGGACTGCCCTGGTGGAAAACAGCCATCGGAGTGCTGTGCGTCATCATGGCTGTTTCTCTTCCGAGCGTAGTGCTTGCATGGTTCAAGCTCCGTCGCCGTGATCTTGGCGCGATACTCAACGCCGGAGGCTGGGCGGTGAACCGTCCTCTCCGCTTCTCGCAGAAGCTCGCCAAACGTTTCACGCGCAAGGTCGGCCTTTGATGAAGAAGATCGCATTCTACGTGAACGCCACCAAGCCTTCCGCACCGGAGGTGCGGGATCATCTGGTGATGTATGCGCAGAAATGCGGAATGGAGGTTGTAGACGCGGCGGACTCCGTGCCCGACGTGGTTGTGGTGCTGGGCGGAGACGGCACGATGCTTTCCGCCGTGCACCGGCATCCCGGTGTCCCTCTTCTTGGCCTCAACCTTGGTTCTCTGGGGTATCTGGCGTATGTGGAGGAGTCGGGCTTTGATGACGCGATAGCCGCACTTGCAGAAGGGCGTTACAGGATTTCTCATCGGACTGCGCTCAAGGTGTGCGGTGTGAATGCCTTGAATGATGTTGTTGTGTCTCGTGGCGTATCCGGTCATGCGATCCGCTTGGACTTAAGCGTGGACGGCGAACATGCCACGCGGTTTGTTGCGGATGGTCTTGTTATAGCCACTCCCACGGGCTCCACGGCGTATTCGCTTGCTGCAGGAGGGCCGGTGCTCATGCCGGCTTCTCAGTCGCTTGTTGTGACCCCTGTGTGTCCGCATGCGCTTTCATCCCGTCCGCTTGTGCTGAGGGATACGGTGAAGATGTCGATCTCCGCAGATGTGCGCGGAGATGGCGAAGGACCAGGTGTGTTTGCAGACGGACGCCAGGTCTGCGTCCTTGCCGCCGGGGAGACTCTTGAGATAGAGAAGTCGGATTCGACCGTTCCGCTTGTCGAGCTTGACGATGTGAATCCGTATGAGGTTCTCACCCGCAAGCTGGGATGGTCGGGATCTTCGATCAGGTAGATTTTATGACGGAACTTGAGAAAAGGATCGGATACAGGTTCAAGGATGCGTCTCTTCTTGAGGCGGCGTTGGTGACGCCTGCATGTCGCATGGATCGTCCTGAGATTGAGGACAACCAGCGTCTGGAGTTTCTGGGCGATGCGGTGTTCGGTCTTTTGAGCGCGGATGCCGTGTTTGAGGCCTATCCATGGGAACAGGAAGGCAAGCTGACCGTGCGGCGCACGCATCTGGTATCAACGACTGCGCTGATTGATGCCGCCAACAGGCTAGGTCTTGGAGAATTCCTCAAGCGCAACGCCGGCGCCCAGCCTCTATCCCCGCGCGCAAAAGTATTGGCGGATGCGATGGAGGCTGTCATGGGCGCGGTGTGGCTTGATGGAGGATTTGAGGCTGCTAAATCCGTGTTCGGAAAACTTGAGCTTCCCATCGATGAGAAGCTCAACGAATGGAGCGACAATCCCAAGGGGCATCTTCAGGTAATCTCGCAGTCAATGAAGCCTTCAAGGAAGCCGGTATATACTGTCGATTCCGTAAAGGGTCCGGCGCATGCTCCGGTAGTGACCGTGACTGTGGAGGTTGCGGGGCTGGGCAAGGCAACCGCAACGGAAAATTCCTTGCGCAAAGCCGAAACCGCAGCAGCTGCCGCGCTGCTTGAAAAGTGTTGCCAATAATGCTCCGCATGGTGATGGGTGGGGGCTGCGCGACGAGGAGGGCGCTTTGAATGGTGGCTTGATGGAGCGCGTAGCGCGACGAGAAGGTAGCTAGAGGGTGTGACGTGTGCGACGCGTGTGACGCGTGAGACATTTGATTTTCAAGAGGGAGATGGCTTTGAGCTTCGCGACAAGGAATTTGCAAGGAAATTTCAGGCGCGAAGCGCTCAAAGTAGCTTTCAAGGAGGCTTGATGGAGCGCGTAGCGCGACGAGAAGGTAGCCAGAGGGTGGGACGTGTGGGA
>JAFXEA010000017.1 GCA_017521065.1 Kiritimatiellia bacterium
CGAAGCCCTGCCCATGCTGGCTTCCAGTCACCTTTCAGGTGCGGAGCACTCAAAGTAATTTCCAGTCACCTTTCATGTGCGGAGCACTCAAAGTAGCTTTCAAGGAGTCTTGATGGAGCGCGGAGCGCGACAAGAAAGGAGCAAGAGGGTGGGACGTGTGCGACGCGTGTGACGCGTGGGACTATTGATTTTCAAGCAAGAGATAACTTTGAGCTTCGCGCAGGGAATTTGCAAGGAAATTTCAGGTGCGGAGCACTCAAAGCAGCTTTCAAGCAAAAGTTAGTCCCACATGTCACACGCGTCGCACACGTCCCACGCCGCAGTAAAATTCAAGCGCGCAGCCCTGTGCAAAGCCCACCGGGAGGGCAACGTCCTCGTTGCCCGATTCGCCGCCATACGGGCAGCGAGGACGCTGCCCCTCCCTATGCGAAACAAGAGGACATTGTTCAGTGACGCATTACTGCCAGCACTCTACCTAAAACGCGCACAACCTGAAATTTATGGTATAATGCAAGATTGCTTTAGGTGGATTGTACCCTTTTACAGGGTTCTACCCATCAACCATAGGAATTTTATAGGTGCAATATGCTGAAAAATAGATATGCAGGCCTCATGATGGCCATTGCGCTCGGCGTCATCGCCGGGGGCATCCGCGTCGCTGCCGCGGATGCGAATGACTTTACCTACCAGTCGCTCAACGATTTGGGATCGGGGTATTCCAGCCGCGTATTGTTGATGAATAATGATTCGAATCCGACCAATCCAATCTTGGGACAGGGGTATTACGACACCAATGAAACGACAACGGCGGTCGGCGGCACTTTTTGGTGGCATAGTAATGAGGCGGCACCGTCAGGAATGCCAGAGTTTTATTTACAGTTGTTGAAGGGATGCACACACATTTTGTATCAAAAAACAGGTGATGGTAATGAACGAAAAGCATTATGGACGTTAATAGAGTGTCGAGCAGGAGCAGGTGGTTATCATGCATCATCTGCTGATAATGGGAGAAGAAATTATCTTCCTTGGTCAAAAACATGTCTGCCAATAGATCCTATCGCTTATCCAGACGTGCCTATAGTAGATTCAGTTAACAGCATGTATTATCCGAGTCTTAATATGGGCGATTTGGCTGGCATAAAACAAGTAGCGCATATTAGTATGCGGTGTACGACAGATTCTGTTGTATATTCTCCATTGTATGAGGAAGGTATTGGCGAAATATATTTTGACGTGGTAAATGGATGGGATTTGACCAACCCAGATGCGATTGATGTACAGATTGCAACGGATGTTGAAGAGGATGAAGGTGATAGTGAGGGAATGTTGGAGTTTGTTGATGGGCTCGAATGGAATAGATATAAATGGAAAACGGTTCCGTGTGATATGTTTGTTGTTGAGGACTTGAATAAGATATCGTTGCCGGAAGGAAATAAAAATTTAACTTCTCTCACTATGGACGCAACAAAATACGGTAAACAGATGTATTATCGTGTTAGAGTGAAACTTGATTATCGTGGAAATATTAGATTTAGAATTCGGAGGTTGTCTTCTAATGCTAGTACAACAACACTCGATTACAATGGTCTTATTTTTATCGACAATATTATAGTTTCCTACCCTGAAGTTTCTGCGACATTGACCCCTATGGGTGTGCTTTCGCAGAGTGCTGACTATTCTGAGAATGGCGGTAGGGCGAATATCGGTTATGTGGGGGCGTTCACTGAGCCGATGTTGAGCAGGGGGCTTGAAGGTGCAAAGCCGAGAATGTCGTTCGCTGCCGTCACGAACGGTCAGCCGCCTTGGGTTCAGGCTAAGGCGGAGGTTTCAAAGGCGACTTGTGCATACCGTTGGAGATATCTCAATCAGGCATATGGTCCGTGGAAGTCCAATACGGTCGATGATGTTACGGTGTATGAGGGAACCAATGTGATCTGGGATACGGCGATAGAGATTCCAGACAAGGTTGGTGACATTGAATATTCCTATCTGGCTTGGGTTGCTGGAACGAGGTACAAGTTCTTTGATTTTGCACTGGATGAAAAGCTTGGCTTCCCAGATGATTCGGCATCTGCAACTTTGGTACAGTCTGTTACAAATTTCACTTCTCGTATCCGTGAGGGTGTGTCGCCGTGGCAGGAGATGCACCTTGAGGCGTATGTGATCACGAATGCGGACAATGTGGCTGTCGCAACGAACGACTGGACGATGGAGCTTATCTCCGACCATACGTGGCGTGGCTTTGTGCATACTCCCACGAACTATGCCGGCAGGACAGCCCACATCCGTTTCGTAGGAAAGAACATGTGGGAGTCGAATGGTGTTGCCCCCTCGGTCGATTCTAAAATATGGTACTTCCCGAAGGGTGAAATCACGGAAATCCCGATGGGCGGCGTTGCGTCGGTTGAGATTGATGGCGAAGAGCAGGACATCGTGCTTGATGCGACATCCGGATACCTGATGTTCGAGTTCAACGACCAGTCCGGCGCGTTCACCATGAACCGCGCTGAATATCAGGACTTCAACAAGTGGACCCCGCAGATCGGTCAGGAGGAGAACCGATACATCGGTGACTATGTGAACACCTCCTATGTAGGCCGCGCAAAGCAGGAATATACGCTTGATGTCGGCAAGTGGTCGATGTCCCGCTCGACATCCGCCTACTGGTGGGAAAATTTCGACTCCATGGCGGGCAACAAGGACTATCCCTTCGACGAGCCTTTCGGTCTCAACAAGTTGACCCCTAACGGTTGGACGGCGAGCAACGGGATGTTCATCAACGGAATGTTCTCTGCTACCACGAACAAGACGACAATCGGCATGGCACTTCAGCTTCAGGGACGCGGATTGGGTACGATGTCTTTGATCGATCCGGCTGACGAACCGAAGGGCATCGGTACTGTTAGCTTTACTGCTCGCCTTGCGCAGTATCTTGAATTTGGCGATTTCTACTATTATGTGGATGGCACAGCTAAAAAGAACTATGCAATTTCCGCAAAGGCGGCGATGACGAATAGGCGCAAGCAGTTCAGCGATGTATCCACAGGATCACCCTCGCTCTCTCTCGTTGCGTATTACCGTCCTGGGCAGGGATGCTATGAATTCCGCGTTACCCGTGTATCGACAGCGAGTGTGACGGATCTATGGGCGAAGAACGGAAAGATGGAGGCAGCCATCTACAAGTGGAGCAAGGAGGTCGATTCTGCAACGGGTGAGATAGGTTGGAAATCCAAGAAATTGAAGTCCACCGTGTATAGCGACGCTGAAGCGAACTATCTTGTGCCTAACAATTCCGGTACGAATGTGATTGACAACGCCAACTGGTCGAGCATCTACTTTGCCGCTTACACATCGGGTAGTTCCACCTATCTCGAAGGTGCGGTTGCTGTTAAGGCGAATGGTACGGTAGCATATGACGATATAAAAACAACTGCAAATAAGATGAATGTAGTATCTGTCACGGATTCCGATGCTCCGCTGACAAAGGGTTCCTATGGTGTGTGTACACGGGAGTGTCCCGGTACGTTCGGCAGCATCCATTTTCATGAGGTTACGGGTGTTGGGCCGTACAAGAATGCAAGTACAGGTGTTTTTTCCACTGGAAAGTTTAAATCCTGTCCTGAAGGCTCCGCCACGCAGGAGGATAGCTGGCGTTGGATTTTGCAGACATTGGCTGATGACGACTGGGGGTCGGCAGCCGCCAACCGTATAATCAGATGGGCGGATTGTTTAGATAAAAATCATTATTCGGGAACTTTTTATAATGGTCTCTGTGCCGCACCGGTTTCGCAGAAGCTGTATTTGAGCACGGCTCCGATTGGCGATTCCAAGAACTGGACGGATACTGGGCTTGACCTTACTCTTACAAGTTACATTTCAACGAATGTCGTATTTTCGCCGCGTACAACCACGCCTGCAAACGTCCAGATTTCGGTTGGCGGCAGTCAGAGCTCTCCGCGTACCGACGTTGCAATTGACGATATCCAGCTTTCGCAGTGGGCGGGTGATTCGAGCCAGTCTTCTGATCTTGGATCCACAACGAAGTGGGCGTTCACGGATGCGTGGGTTGCTGGCACCACCAACGATGTGTATCAGGGTGCAGGCTCCAAGGCTGAGGATCCTACCGCCTTTATCACGCCTTGCGGCTACTATGTGAAGCAGCTTAACGATACGGAATTCATCTATGTGTTCACCAACACGACCGCTGGCGCTCTCGGCAGCTATGCGACTTTCGTGCCGAAATACGACATGATCGTGAAGGAGCTGTTCGTGCTAGGTGCAGGCGGCGGTGGTGGTCCTGGTGGCGGTGGCGGTGGCGGCGGCAACGCCATCTGGGTCACTAACGATGTCGAATATGTCGCGGGTGAAGAGGGGATTACGGTCTATGTCGCGGACGGCGGAAGCGGCGGTACGGCCCGTTACAGCAACAACTCGCTCGCACCAAGCGGCGGCGGAAACGGCGGTACTTCGTATGTGAAGCTCAAGAATCCGCTCAAGCCTTCCGAAACACAGCAGTATCAGGGCTATGGCGGCTACCGTGGCGGTTGGTTCCGTGACAGCTACGACAAGGGCAACGGCTCCA
>JAFXEA010000133.1 GCA_017521065.1 Kiritimatiellia bacterium
AATTCCATTCCAGACTATTCGAAATGCGAGTTGGTTGACGGATATCTCACTGCACGGCTGACGCCGGGAGACCATGCCTGGACACCGGCGTCTATCTCAGCGTTCGTGAAAGGCATCAGGCGCTCAGGGGATACATTCATCGCGATGGATGCGCGTCCAATGCCTGATGAGACGGCCACGTTCGACGTCTCTGCATTCAAGCTTTCTGATGATGACAGTCATTACGAACTTGGCGTTGACGGCGGAACAGTCGAGATTTCGGGCAAGGCCGATAGGCCCGTTTCTCTGTTTTCTGCATACGGCACGCTCAAGTTTACGGGCGAGGCTATTCTTACCAACACATGCGCGACATCTGTGGGGACGAATCGCCTCGGAGAGATCCTTTTCGACGGCGCGAAGATAACGACAGGAATCGACGGCGTGTATCTTGGCATCTTCCCTCACGCTACGCAGAACACCTGGCCTCTTGATACAACGCCTGTGGGTAGGATGCGTGTGCGAGATTCTGAGTTCAAGACTGGATACGGATGTGTGTGGAGCAGTGAGGCTCTTACATCCGAAGAGAACGGCAAACTTGTCACAAATCTTCTGAATGGAGCAGTGAAGATCGGCTGGAAAGGGCGAGGCGTATTTGAGGTCGAGGGGGATTCGGTGGTGTCCAACCGATTCCTGATCGGGTGCACTTACAATTCGCAGTATCCTAATCCAACGGCAACCTACCACTGCCAGTATGGATATGGAGCTGTCTATCAGCGTGATGGAGAGGTTGCCTTGATAGGGAACAAAGGGTGGGATAATTCCTCTTTTGCCTCAGGTCTTGGATTTGGTTCCAGGAGTTTCGGATACTATGAGGCGTCTGGTGGCCGGACAGTTCTGGTGGGACAGCTTAATTGCGGCTCATACGGTACTGGTATGATATATGTAGATGGAGGGGAAATGGTTGCTACAAACCATCCTGCAGAGCCTCTAACGAAAGCACCGGTGCTCTATTTCGCAAGCGCCAACTACAGCAAATGTGCGTTGTACGTTAAAAACGGCGGTAGGTTCTTCACTCGTGGTGAAACGCGTGCGGTGATCAATCCCGCATCCGGAATGTATGGCAACTTCACCGCGGCTGGTGAAGATTCCTATATGGGGCTCGGTCAGCTCGTATGTGGCTCAAAGGATGTTCCAATGGGCAATGCCGCATTCTTCAACGCCATTGATGGCGGTACTATCGAGGCTTGGCGTTTCTGCGCGAACGACGTAACCCCTGAGACTAATTTTGTGTGTGTAAGCTTCAATGGCGGTACAGTGAAGGCGCGGAGCAATGGATATTCGATATTCGGAAGCATTACCACGAAGAACGGTACGGGTCCTGCGACTGTCGTGCGCGTGTACGGAAAGGGCGGTGCGGTAGATACAGCCGGACACAAGGAGATTTTCTCCGATGCGCCAATCAAGGCGGCATACGGTGGTGGTGTGGCGTCAGTACCATGGGTTCCGCGTACAAGGTGCCAGTATCCGCCGCTTGTGCAGATAATTGGTGACGGCTACGGTGCATCGGCTCTGGCTGAATTTGATTCGCGTTCAGGGACTGTGACTGGCGTTACGGTGACAAGTCCAGGATGTGGATACACGAGCGCAAAGGCTGTGTTCTCCTTTGGGTATGAAGGATCTGCTGCATCGATAGTTGCCATCACTAACGATTGCGTGATTGCGCAGAACGACGGCAATGGTTCCTTCGCCAAGAAGGGAGCAGGGACGCTTACGCTCCGTATTGAGAACAGCTGGGGTGGAGACACCATCCTTGCCGGGGGTGTTCTCAAGAGCGGCGTGGACGGAGCCATCCCTGCAGATGGTACGTTCGTTCTGGCGGGGGGTACGCTTGACATGAACGGAACGGCTCTTTCAGACGGTTCGGCTATGCCCAAAAAGTGGGCGATTGATGTACGCACAGCTCTTGAGAACGGCACGGTTGTCTATGATGGCGACCTGTCGTTCCCGGAGGGAGCTACACTTGATCTGCGCGGAGGTGAAGCACTCGCTGAGAATGACAGCAACATGACGCTCCTGACTGTGACCGGTACGCTTACCGGTACGCCGGCCCTGCCGGCGTTGAACAATCCGCGCTGGAAGGCATGGTGGCGCGGAAACTCCATCCGTTTGACAAAGTCCTACGGTACGACGGTGGTGTTCCGGTGATTATGCCGGTGGCATGCAATGCTGAGGTATTTGATGTTGGTGGCGAAGTCTCCAGACATAATCAAGGAGGCCTGCGGAAAGTTCTTCGGGAAGGTCGATGTCTTGAAGCGTCGCGGATATACGGTTCTCCGCGCGTGGAAAATTGATGACGTTGAGAGACGCATTGCGCATGCGGGTGTGGAAATGCGTACTTGTTTGTAGACACCGGTTTTGGTATAATTTCCGTTAATTTTTCGGGAGATAAAATGTCGGAAGAAAACACCACGCAAGCTGCAGAAAACACTGTTCAGGACGCCGCACAGCCGTCCAACTACAATGCCGCCAACATTCAGGTACTGGAAGGCATGGAGGCTGTCCGCAAGCG
>JAFXEA010000134.1 GCA_017521065.1 Kiritimatiellia bacterium
AGATCCGGAAGGATAACCGCAGACTCATCGTCACGGCCCTCCTTTTTCCACGCAACCACATAACGGACCTTTGCAAAGCGCGGCGCATATCCCCTTGCGGAAAGCGATTCCAACTTCCTTGTAAATGCCTCGGAGAATTTTGCTACGCGCCGTTTAAAGCCCCTTGCTTCTGAAACGAGGTACACTCCATCCACTTCAAGCCTCGCCCCCGACCTCAATTCGCAGACAATCGACTTTTTGTCCAAGAAGTAGTCCAGCACGACATCCTTGTGCGTGAGGTTGACAATTACGTTCTCCGGCTGCGCGGGAAGCCTGTCATCGCAGACTCCGACCACTCCTTCTGCCGAAACGCCCGCAAACAGGCCTGCGTCGGAATAGTGCACACGAAGAACCTTCTTCGCACGTGTGATTCCAACGTAGATTGCACGCCGCCTTTCATCAGTGAGTTGTCCGATCCTGTTCAGCATCATGTACACGGAGTCGTATTCCCGCCCCTTCGACCTGTGTATCGTCGAGACCACGACCGACCCCTTCTCCGTCCGTCCAAAATCCTCCATGCGTGACTCCCAGAGGAATTCTTCCAAATCGCTCTTGTACTTGGTCGGTGATATTGCGGCAAAATCGTCCAACAGCGCGAGACAGTCCTCGAGGCAGGCACTGTCCGCATATGTCTCGCACAGTTTTCGCCGCGCCTCATCCCATCGTTTCGCGGATACAACACTCGCGTCATTGTCGGAAAACGCGATTCTGCGGAAATACCGAAGTTCAGCGAGATCTCCGAGCTTAAAGTCGTCGCTGGACTGAACAAGCTGCGCCTTGACTCCCTTCTGCGCAAGCAGGCTAAACACACGAAGGGCCTCTTCGTTAGTCCATGTCATTATGCAGGAAGTGCCGGATGGGCTTTCTTTTACCCAATCCTCCACAACCGCGGATTCGAAATCCGGAACCGCATGCGCGACAAGGCGCACGCTTCCCTCCTCGGCACCAGGCGAAGGACGCAGCGGCGCAGACTTCATCCGCTCCGAAATAGTCCGCGCAAACACGTTGGCGAATGCCACGATCAAAGCCGCGCTCCTGAAGTTCTCCACCATCTCGTACAGCTTCGCGCCTGGTTCCTGAGACAGGTTCCGCATGTGGCGCGAATCAGATCCCCTAAAACCAAAGATGTTCTGGTCGTCATCACCGACTGCAATCACGCGCATGCTCTCGTTCGCCGTCCTAAGCGCCTTGACGAGAAACGCGGCGTCCGAATCCATGTCCTGCGCCTCGTCAATGACAAGCACGCTCTTCGCGATGCGGCTCGGCTCCACCTCGCCGTTCTCGATCATGGAAACCGCAGTCTTTACGACGGTATCCGAAAACTCCAAACTCCCGACCTTGCCGACAAGATCGAAGCAATAGGAATGGAATGTCTTGATCTGCACAAAGTTCGCGGCAGAGCCGACAAGCTCCAAAAGCCTCTTCTTGAACACTGTCGCCGCGGCCCTGGAGAACGTTAGCATAAGCAGTCCTTCTGCCTTTACATCCTCGAGCAAAAGCAACGATGCAAGCTTGTGAACCAGCACCAGTGTCTTTCCGCTTCCAGGCCCCGCGGCAACCGCTATGACGCCTGAACTGTCGTCGTAGATGATGCGTCGCTGCGTATCGGAAAGCGATCCGAAGAGTTTTTTCCTCTTTGAAGCCGTGATGCTGCTCTGGATGGCCTTGGCCCTGTCCCCGCCAAAATACTTCGCAATGAACGAGGTGTACTCCATCTGGAAATAGTCATTCACAAATTTGAGCGCCGCACCGTAGTCACGGACCATCATGTTGGCAAATTCGCCGACGATGTGTATCTGCTGCACTTTCAGCTGGTAGTAGGCGTCAAGCGTACGGTAGTCGTCCTTCCTGAACAGCCGCTTGTTGTCCACGACCTTGCGCCGCAGGCACATTCCGTTGTAAATGACGAGGAAACCACCTTCAAGCTTCATCGCACCGATGCGCGACAGGTAGAGCAGCGCCTCCGACACCTCTCCGAGGCTCGCCTGCCTGTCGCCGAAGTCGAGCTTGGGCGCCTCGTTGAATTCCCTAAGCATCCCGACAAGAGAGAACTCCACCGCGCATTCGGCGCCCTGCGTCCGGCCCTCCTCCGACTGCATTCTAAGCGCCTTTCGGTAAAGGCTGTCGACGGCAAACTTGGCAATAGTCATTCTTCTGTCGAATCGTTCGGCGACCTTGTCGACCGACATGCACGGCTCAATGCGCACATAGTCGCTGTCATGCCGCTCGATTTTCTTCACCCAGCCTTGCGACGACCAGAAGCGAATGACGGTGCGCATGTTCTTTACGCCGTTCGCATACCCTGCGCCACCGGAAAGTTCATCGTTCAGTTCCTTAAGGTTGAGATCTCCTTCAACCTTGGACAACCGGCCGACAAGCAGCCGTTCAGCCTTCGCGAAACGCTCAAGGACATTCGTGGACTTCCTCGCTGTGTCATCCCTGAATATCGTCGCAGACATGTCCTGCGTGTCGGCAAGGAGTCCATCCTGGCGCATCAGGTCTATCACGCCAACGACATCCTTCTTGTCAAGCCCTAGAAGATCCGCAATGTAGTCTACGCGAGATTCGGCGTCCGCGTTGCCCGCATTGGAAACGCTCCTGGCCGAAATCAAGGACTTCATGACGCGCTTGGCCATTTCCTTCTGTCTTTCGTCCAGCCGACTGGAATCGTCTATCCGCCT
>JAFXEA010000018.1 GCA_017521065.1 Kiritimatiellia bacterium
AAGATTGAGAATTTCCGATGGAGTGGGTCTCCGTCCGCGGGCTTTGCCGATGTTGAACGATGCACACCCGCCGCACAATGCGGCGAGCGTCCCCATTCCGATGAATTCTTTTCTCTTCATGCTGTACAATCTGTTAAAAATAACGTTCTGTTATTTATGACTTGAGGCCTCTGAGGAACTCCGCGCTTGCCTCCACATCCGCATACGTATCCCGGCGCGTCTCACATTCCACAACAGCCCACTTCGTGCCAGCCGACGCAGCAGTGGAGAAGATCGCCGTCCAATCGTTTTCATCGCCTTTGCCTCCAACCGAGTCTCCGCCGCCCGGCTTGGCGTGAATGGAAGGTACCAGTCCGTTGAGGCGCTTGAGCCATGAGACAGGATCCTCCTTCGCAAGCTTCAGGTGGCCAACGTCAAGCTCCATCGGAATCTTCTCGTCGCAAAGGAATTCCATCGGGGTCTTGCCCTCGTAGTGCTCAAGCAGTTCATGCCTGTGGTTGTGGTATCCAACCTTGATCCCGTAAGGCTTGAACTTTCCGCTCAGGTTTGAAAGCCATTTGGCATATTTCAGCCATTCTGTCGCAGTGGTCAGCTTCTCCCAGGGCTGATAAACGAAATCGACATTGAAACGCTGGCAGAACTCTACATACTTACCAAAATTGTCAGGCGTCAGGAACGACTTGCGGAACGGCATGTCCACAATCACAAGCCCCGTGTCGTCAAGCATCTTTGCGAGCTCATCATGGTCCATGAGAAAGAAGTTAACCGACTGCACGCCATCATATCCCATGGCCTTGAGCCTGCGGAACGCCATTACCGGATCCTTCTTCCAGATATCGTTTATGCTCCACATCTGCACACCTATGCGAATCCCGTTAACAGACATGGGACCACCTGACGAGACGGTACGGCACCCCACCGCCGTTCCGAATGCAGCAAACGCGCTCATCTTGATGAATTCTCTTCTCTTCATTTCAAACAACTCCTTGGTGAAAACTGAAACCTTTTCGTTGCCGTAGATTATACCAAAATATCCATCTGACGGATAACAGATTCAATACCCCTTTTTGCAATTTACCTTGCGTGAAAACGGTGTCTATCCAGACATACGGTTTCCAACGCAGGGGTCAGGGAGATGCTTTCTGAAACGGTAAGCCGCTTACGCAAACCGCAAACGGATGCGGCCGCGCATTTTGGGTGCAAGCCGACTCAACGGAACACGCGATTGTCGATGAGACGCGTCTTGCCGTCATAAACCGCAAGCAGAACCGCCGTTCCAGACTTGATGGCTTTCACGGGACGGAGATTGCGGGAATCAACCGCCTCCACATAATCCACCTTAAGTCCGCGTTTCTCAAGACATTTCACAATACGCCTGCGCTGAACCGCCCACGGACCGGCCTTCAAACCGGCAAGCGACTGCGAAAGAGCGAGCGCGTTGGCCTTCTCCTCTTCCGAAAGATATGCGTTGCGGGAGGAAAGTGCAAGTCCAGAAGATTCACGCACTATCGGGGCGACCAAGACCTCGACATCAAAGTTCAGGTCGCGCACCATCCTGCGTATTATCGTCGCCTGCTGGAAATCTTTCTGTCCGAACACCGCGACATGCGGATGCACAAGATTGAAAAGTTTTGCGACAACCGTACACACACCGCGGAAGTGTCCAGGACGGCGAGCTCCGCACAGACAATCCGAAAGGTCTCCATCCTCGACCACCCATACGGAATGATCCGCAGCATACATGTTGTCCGGCGTCGGGAAGAACACCGCCGTCGCACCTGCCCGGCGGCATTTTGACGAATCGGCCTTGGCGTCACGCGGGTATTTTGCGTAATCCTCGTTCGGACCGAACTGTGTGGGATTCACGAAGATGGATACGACGATCTCATCGGCGCCGGCCTTTTTTGCCGCCGCAATCAACGAGAGATGCCCATCATGAAGAGCCCCCATCGTCGGCACAAGCGCAACCTTGCGTCCAGATTCACGCACAGATGCGCACCAGCGCTGAAGTTTCTGCGGATCAGAGAACGTTCTCATTCGACGCATCCTCCACCATGTATCCGTCATCCGGATGCCACCAGATATAGACCTTGTCGTTCCAGGTGATAGTCTCCTGGTCAAGCAGAAAGCGCGAATGCGGCTTGAGCGCCTGAACACGCTTTCCGACGGACTCGAGCCAGTACTTCGTGTACACGCCCTGATAGATGATGTCCTTCACCGTCGATTCGAACACGTTGATGCGGGCACCCTTCTCCGGTGGAGGCGGTGCCAGCGTAACACGGATCTTTTCAGGACGCACAGAGAGATGCACACTCTGCCCTACGGCAAGTTTGCGGTCGTTAAAGGCGCACACGCTCGCGAATCCAGGAACCGATATCGTGCAGTAGTCCCCTTCCTCGGACACGATCTCACCTTCGAAAAAGTTTGTGTCGCCAATGAACGACGCCACGAAAGCAGACTTGGGTGCCTCGTAAATCTTCGCTGCCGTATCCAGCTGTTCCACATGGCCGCTATTCATGACGGCGATGCGGTCGGAAAGCGACATCGCCTCGCCCTGGTCATGGGTGACGTACATGAATGTGATGCCGACCTGGTCGTGGATAGTATCAAGCTCAAGAAGCATATGCTGGCGAAGCTTGAGGTCAAGTGCGGCAAGCGGCTCGTCGAGAAGCAGAACCTGAGGCCGATCAACAAGCGCACGGGCGATGGCCACACGCTGCTTCTGTCCGCCGGAAAGCATGCTCGGATATTTCCATGCATGCTCGCTCATCTTGATCATCTCAAGCATTTCATCGACAGTCTCTTCAATCTCGGCCTTTGGCTTCTTCGCGAGACGCAGGGAGAATGCAATGTTGTCCCAGATGGTCATCGTAGGGAAAAGCGCGTAGTTCTGGAAAACCGTATGCACACGCCGCATATTCGGTGGCGCATCTGTTATGTCCTTGCCGTCAAGGTAGATGCGCCCGCTGTCGGGACGCTCAAAGCCGCCAAGCATTCTGAGAAGCGTAGTCTTTCCGCAACCCGACGGACCAAGAAGGGAGAAGAACTCCCCTTTCTTGATCGAGATTGAAACATTGTCGACGGCTGTCAGAGCACCGAAACGCTTCGTGACACGGTCAAATACCAGAAATTCGTTAGCCAATTCGAATGACCTCCATCAAGATAGGGGTTTGAGGCTTCAGGGCGTGACCCATACCTGGGTCTGCTGCTGTTCATAATGCCCAGGCTGCCATACGCGCTGGACTACACCATTTACGACCTGATCCACATAGCGTCCTTCCACCCAAACATTCTGGATGCGCGTCTCATAATGTCCAGTCGCCACGACGGGCTGCTGAACGACCACCGGCGCAGGCGCAACAACGACAGGCGCAGGTGTTACAACCGCCGGCTGAGAGACGACCACAGTCGAAGGACGCGTGGCGTTGTATATGGTGGACGCGATAAGCCCTGCGCCAAGGATTCCGGCTCCAATCGCATGCGTCTTGCTGTGGTGATGGTGATGATGATGCCGTGGCGGAGGCGGCGCATGCCTATGCGGACCGCCATGTCCACGAGGTGCGGCAAATGCGCACATCGCCATCGTTCCCATGACAAAAATCATTGCTAAACTCTTCATGCTTTTGCTCTTTGCTGAATTTTGATACTCTGAGTTGAAAAACGGTGTGGATTATATGTCATTTCATCCGTTGATGCAATGGCTTTTTAAGAATTGCGCCAGACACCATCGCCAAGCATCTCGGCATCGTCATTTTCGACGATTGCGGGCTTGAGCGTACGGCAGCCTATCTCCGACAGCGCGGCGGAAAGCCTTTCGAAATGCGAGTCGTCCTCGTACGTACCGACGATCGCGCCGCCTGAGCCGGCGAACTTGGCGCTTGCTCCGGCGTTGCGCGCCACCATCACCATTCTGCGGTTCTCCTCGGAGACGTTGAATATACTGTCGCGCAGATTGAAGTTGGCGTCCACAAGCGCGGCAAGTTCATCCCTGCGCCCTGTAACAAGCGCATCACGTCCCTTCTGCGCGATATCGGCAAACTCCGACATCGCGGAAACCACATCAGGACGCTTCTGCTCGAAAAGCTTCTTTACCTTTTTGTGCGCCTTGCCGGATTCCTCCGCACGGTTAGGATCATAGGAGATGTACATGTTCGGCAGCAGCGAAGGAGAAAGGCGTTCATACCTGCCATATCCATGCTCTTCAAGATATGCCTTGTCGAAATCCATGAACACAAGACCGTTGTACATCTGTATCACACGATCCTGATAGCCGCAGTTTATGCCGAGCTCATCGCGTTCCGCTTCAAGGCAGAGCGTGGGGGCATACTTTTCAGGAATCGTCACTTCATAGAACTTCATAAGCGCCTTGAGCATGGCGCTGCAGATTGCGCTGGATCCTGAAAGCCCGACTAGACGCGGCACGTTGATCTTGTATTCGGCGGTGAAGTTCCTGCGCGGAATCTCAATGCCATGCTCCATACAGTATTCGAAAAAGAGTTTAGAAACAGCCTTGAGCATACGAATGCCGCCGTAATACCCGAATATGCGCAGGTCATGCACAAGCTGCTCGGGAGAATCGAACATCGCATCGTCCACCTCGCCCGGAACGAACCGCATACGGGATGATTCGGTAAGGCTCAGATCCACGCCAAAGTTCGCGAACGCAAACGACATCGTCTTCCCGAAATATCCGTCGCTCGGATTGCCCAGCAGACCGGCTCTTGCAAAACTTCTCGCCTTAACGATTTCCATTGAATGCCTCCAATGCGGTGAAATATCCCGCAGGGTTTCCGATATCCTGACGCTTTCCGGGATAGACGTATCCATACACCGGGTTGTGTTCAAGCAGACGGCGTATCGCGTCCGTAAGCTGAATTTCCCCACCATGTCCAGGCTGCTGGGTGGCGAGCAGACCGAATATGTCGCCGTCAAGCAGGTAGCGTCCAGCAATAGCCGGATTGCTCGGAGCCGCTTCGA
>JAFXEA010000135.1 GCA_017521065.1 Kiritimatiellia bacterium
AACAGGAATTTCACGTTGGGGACTTTTGCATATTACGACTACCTTGATTTAGTCGTAGACAAGGTAGATGCCGGCGAGGTACAGGGCGAGATTATCGTATATGACAAAGTGCTTGAGGATGATGTGCGGAAATCTATCGAAGCGTACCTCATGTGGAAGTGGCTGGGAGTGGCACGTGACGGATATTCTGTAGCCGCAAACATGACGCTGACTGGAAACGGTTCGGTAACAATAGCGTCGAAGGAACAGATGCCGAAGTTTGATGCGCAGTTCACCGGTGCGGCGGCATTGGGTGAGAGCGCTTTCGATTTCACGGTCAATGCCGATGGCACGGTGTCGGGCCTTATCGACGTTGGTTCTGCGAAGATTTCGTTCCCGGCGGCCTGTACGGCCAATGTTTCGTTTGCCGATGGCATGAAGGTTGGCGTCTATCCGCTGATCAAAGGCGGAGAAATCGCTTCGGGAACGAGCTGGACGCTCAATCTTGTAAACGGCGGATCCCGCAAGGCTGTGATTTCGCAAAACGATGGCATGGTGGTTCTTGAGGTAAAAAGTCCCGGAACGGTTGTTACGGTAAGGTGATACTATGATATCCAAAACATTCCTTGCGGCGGTGGCTTTGTCCCTGCCGCTTTTCTCTGTTAATGCAGACTACAGGATCGAGTCGGATGAACTTGCGATAGTGGTTTCAAGCTCGAATGCCGCTTTCTCGGTCGCCGACAAACGTACCGGGCGGGTGTGGGAATCCGAACCGGAATACCTGAACATGCCGGTGGATATGAAAGTTGTTTCCGGGACGGCGAGCGACCGCGAGATAAAGATATCGATGTCCGCGAGAGGGCAGCGCAGTCTTTCGGCGGTGTTCCGTCTTGAAAAGGAGCCGGGAGAATTTACGGTCACATTCGATACGACATGGAAGTACAAAAAGCCCTGGGAGATGGCGTTCCCAGGTCCGTTGCGGACGAAGAAGGGTGACCGGATAATCGTGCCGCTCAATGAGGGTATGGGATTTCCCGTCGATGGCGAGAATGCGAAATTCCGGAATCTTTCAGGGTTCAGCGGACACGGACTTTCCATGGCATTCTACGGCGTGGCGGAGGATGCGTCCGGCGCGGGATGGATGAGCATTGTGGAGGAGTCGCCCGAGGACATGCGTATGCAGGTTTGCAGGCTTGGCACCGAAAAACTCTTTGCCGTCTGCCCGCGTTGGATGAGCGAGGGCCTTGAGATCGTATATCCCCGCCGTCTGCGATATGTGTTCCTTCCGAAGGGTGGACATGTCGCGATGTGCAAGCGTTACAGGAAATATGCGAAGGCCAAAGGGTATCTCAAGACGTTCAGGGAGAAGGCCAAGACGCGTCCCAATGTGCTGAAGCTTCCGGGGGCCGTCAATATCTGGTACTTCCAGAAGGATCAGGCGGCTATGGCGAAGGAGGTTCACGAGGCTGGAATCGAACGCATGCTCTGGAGCGGCGGGAACCGCACGGACGCATCGAATGTAACCGAAATCGCAAAGATTCCGGGAGTCCTGATTGGTCGCTACGATCTATATCAGGGCGTTCATCCTCCGGAACTGATCGAGCGCCTAAACGGTCGCTCAGGCTACAACCCCGAGGCCTGGCCGGACGATATTCTCTGGGACGGTCCTACGTCCAACGACTGGCATCGCGGCTGGGAGGTGAAGATGAAGGATGGATCGAAGTACGGTCTGGCCGTGCTGTGTCCGGCGAAGGCGCCGGACTACGCCCGCAGGAAGATTCCGGAAGAGCTGAAGACCCATCCGTACAACACCCGGTTTCTTGATACGACGTGCTCCACGCCTTGGCTTGAATGCAAGAATCCGGCGCATCCGCTGACCCGCCGTGAATGCCGCAAGAAGCGCATCGAGCTTCTTGGCGTGCTGTCCGACGAACTTGGTCTTGTGACTGGCACGGAAAACGGACACGAAAGCGCCGTCCCTGTATGCGACTACTTCGAGGGGATGATGTCCATAAGTCCTTATACTCTTCCGGACTGCGGACGCAATATGCCGGTTATATGGACGAATGCGTTGCCTAAACTGACCGCCGAATACTCCATGAATCCGCAGCTCAGGCTTCCGTTGTGGGAGCTTGTGTTCCACGACTGCATCTGCAACGAATACTATTGGGGGGACTACAACAACAAGATGCCTGCGCTTAGGTACAGAAAGGATCTTTTCAACCTTCTTTACGGTACGATGCCGATGCTGATGTTTGACAGGCAGTTGTGGAAGAAACACAAGAACCGTTTTGTCAAAAGCTACCGCGTTTGCGAGCCGGTGGCGCGTTCGACGGGATTCAGCGAAATGACCGATCACCGTTTCCTCACAAAGGACCGTCTTGTGCAGGAGACGGAGTTTGCCGACGGTACGGTTGTTACCGTCAATTTCTCGCATAAACCTTTTTCGTGCGCGGACGGGTACGTGATCCCGAAATACGAATACCGGGTGCGTCTGCCATACCGCAAGGAAGGCTATTATTTGAGGGATGCGAGTTGCGAAATCGATTTTGCACCTGTGTCACAGAAGGCTGATTTCAAGATTGGCGAAAAGGTTGAGCGCAGAGGTACCGCTTCGCTTCATAGCGTCCAGATGGAATATACCGGGAAAGGCGACCGAGCGATGACGCTCGCATACGACATTCCTCTCCCGGAAGGTCCGGTGACAGTGTTCCCGGCGCCGGACAAATCGCGCACGCTCAATCACTGGGACGCTCCGGTCACGGTAGATACCCGTCAGTGCGCCGCCGGATCGGGCAGACTTCCGCGTTGGCCGTTCATAGCCGTGAAGACGGCCAAGGGGACGAGAGCCGTCGGCCTTGCGCCCGGCTCGATCGCCGTCTTCAGCTTGACGGCGGATCCTGTCCGCCGGGTGTTGCGGATCTGTTTCGATCTCGCGTTCACGCCGGAACGCAGGGACGCAGAATTTTCATTCGCTGATTTTACGTTCGATGCCGATGCAGAATCGGGATACCGCGGCGCATGGAAAGTTTGGATGGAGGCGTTCCCTGAATTTTTCGCGGTCCGGGATAAAAAACACGGAACATGGATGGTGCATTATCCCATCAGCAAGTTAAAGGATTGGCAGGATTTCGGTTTTCGCTACAAGGAGGGCTACAAGGAGGCTGAATGGGATAATGCCAATGGAGTGTTGCCTTTGCACTATTCGTCGTCCGGGGCATGGAGCATGCGCTACCTTGATACCAAGATCAAGGATGTGACCAAGGCCACATACAAGGATGCCGAGAAAGAGGCGTTGTCTCAGACGGCAAGAGGCGTTCTCAAGGCAAAGGCATGGTTCACGAGCCGAATGCTTGACGAGAACGGAATGCCGGCCGGCGTTCGGCTTAATGCAGGATGGGGCAAAGGATGGACGTGGAGCATGAACTCCGCGCCGGGGATCAAGGGTGAGATAACGGATTTCTCCACCAAGGCATCCGACAAGGTGTTCGGCGGATTCTACGACGATATGCCCGGAAAGACTCCTCTCGCCGGTGAGTATTACGATTCGTCGTACATGGGCAAGACCGTCGAGCTCGATTATGACAGGAACCACTTTTCCGCCATGCGCACCCCGCTTTCCTTTGCGAAAGGCACGTTCCGTCCTGTGATATACAAAGGGATGATTGGTTTCGAGTATCTGAAATCGATCGCCGACCGTCTGCACGCGCGCGGCAAGATTGTAATGGCAAACGAGGCTCCGAAGAACTGGTGCTGGGTTGCGCCTTTGTGCGATGTCCTGGGGCAGGAGGCCGGTT
>JAFXEA010000136.1 GCA_017521065.1 Kiritimatiellia bacterium
CTCAACGTCCGTAAGTCCGGGAGTCTTGGCGGCGCGGTCAAGAACCGCGAGATCTTCGGCAAACCACTTGTCGCAGTTTGCCGACATGACCGTATTGTAGAGCCTTGAATCGTCCGGCACCTGTTCGCGGTCAAGCGGCGGCTTCTTCTGCACTTCATAAAGCCCCTTCTCCGTGCGTTCGCGCACACGGCGAAAATACTCGCGCATCGTCGGCGAGGCGGCGCCGAACTGGGAGAGGAATTCTCGCTCCAGCGCCTCAAAAGGCACTTTCGGGTCTGCAATCGCCCGGGCGATGACGTAGCTCTCAAAGTCCATGACATGGCGAGGCCAGCCGTCATAATCGCAGGCAAGCATTCCATTCTCCAGATTCAGCATGAAATTGCCGTGGTAGAAGCGTTCGTATCCGCGCGGAATCACACTGCGGTAGCAAAGGTAGTTCGGACGCAGCATGAAATGCCTGAGCCCCGACTTCTTCCACTCCCGGAGAAACTGCGCATTGTCGTCCTCCTGACTCGGCACCATCCCGAATATCATGTTGTCGGGATATTTGACCTTAAGCTTCCTCGGCGGCCAGCGGTATGACTCATAGATGTATGTGCACAGCATCACATCCTTGCGCAGCGCAACCGCCTTTTCGGCGATGCGGTTCCAGAAATCCACATACCGGTCCGTCTTGTGCAGGTTGAAAGGCTCGTCAGGCGTCAGAGGATGATCAAGCGCGCAGCAAGCCTTGCAGAAACAAAACCCTTTGGCGTCGGTCGGGCAGATGTTGAAATACTTCGGCATTCCGTCATTCACCCAGTCGGCGATTATCTGATCAACTACGGCATTGTTGGACACACAAAGTTTCACGTGTTTCGGATTGCGCCTGCCTGATGCGGATATTCCGCGGGTGCCGTCCTCGTTCATCGCCAGATATTCGGGATGGCTTTCGCAGAACCTTCTGTTCCAATGCTCGAAGGCATGACCGAAAGAAAACCGCTCGCGTGTCTGATGACGCATTCTCAGCATCCATTCACGGTTGAGCGCAATGCGTCTGTTCTCATCATCCAAGGTTTTGCGCATTGCAACGGGAATGTACTTTTCCCATTTCGGAGAACCGTCGGGATTCAGATTTTTACTTGAAAAAGCTTCCGTGCCCCGCATTCTGCTCGAAAGCAAAGGAGGCACGAACCTGTCCTCCCAGCCTTCCTTGACGGAAACCTTCTTCTGCCTACGATAGACAATGCCGTCATCGCCCGGATAGACCCATTTCACACCGAGCACCTTATCAAGAAAGGCGTATACGGCAAACATTGATCCACCGCATGGAACCTCACCCTTATAGGCACGCCGTCCATCATCGCCCCAGAAATACACTTTACCGCCCCTGACAGCCGCCAACGCCTCGAAATCTGCCGCCTTCCCTTTCCCCGGCGCAGGAGTTCCGATCATAAATACGGCATTGGCGCCATTCGTCATGCGCGCTTTGCCCTTGCGGCCCGAAATCATGTTCAAGTGCTTCTCAAGTTCCCGAGCCGCATACACCTGATTGGAACTGCCGGGATCGCATACCGATATTCCCGCCGTCGCAAGATTGACATCAAGCGCAAAGGCGGCAGAACTAGCCATTGCCGCAACTGCGAAAAACACGGACACCGCAGCTACATTATAAATCTTCCTAAAAATCATAATTTTGCTTTTTGCCTAAATTATAAAACACACACTGACAAAAAATCAACCGTTTAACAGACTGAATGTGTCAATTTTCCAACCTCTTTTTAACGGCAAAATGGCAACAATCCAGCCATCCGACAATAGGGCGGTGTGTTCTCACACCGCCCTATCCGTTACACTGGAATCCTCAGCGGATCGACATCACAAAACCCTTCTTCTCGTACTTAACCGAGTAAGTGACATTTCCGTCCGCATCCGTTTCTGACAGGAGCGTGACCGGCCAACCTCTCCAAGGAGATCTGGCAGCCTTGAACTTATCCCCCAATTCCGCCGCCTGAGCCGCCGAAACCTTCACAATCGGATAGGTGACAGCCTGCGTCGGCTCCAGAAGCGTATTACCGTCAGCCTTCAGATAGATCGACCCTTCGGCCGTAACCGTAGCACCTGTAAGATCCATTGCACCAGACGCCGTATCGGCGGCGATTCCCGTGCCATCAGAGAAGGTTACTGCGGCCTGGGCGAGAGAACTTCCCTTGATCGCACCCTCCTGCACGAGCACTATGTTCTTGTCCGCCTCGGGCGCGGTCGCGTCCGTCAGATCGTCGTTCGCCGCGTAGCGGACGCCGCCGCCGAGCGCGAGCGTGCCCGCGCCGACCTTGCGGAGCGTGCCCGCGAGCGTGACAGGGGCAGTCAGCGCGGCCGTCGCGCCCTCATCGACGCGGAGAATGCCGTTCGTCACGCATAGTCCGCGGTTCGACGCCGTCTGGACTGTCGTGTTCGTGAACCTGATCTCCGCATAGTCGTCCAACAAAATCAAGTCGTGTGTGAACGCCGCCGGATTGCCGCCAAGGCTCTTGGCGTCTCCTACCACGATGCGCGTGTGCTGGCTCTCGCTGACCGCTTCGACAGTGCTGTTCGTCGTAAACTTCGGTATCAAGGCGCCAGTCCAATCTGAATTGTCCGCCGTCAGATAGAACGACGAACCGACGCCACTGGCAGGAGAATAGCTGTTGAACACAAGTCCTCCCGTGCCATGCAAGGTCGAATCAAGATAGAAAGACCTGCTGGAAATCTGCCTGATCTCCCTCGTCC
>JAFXEA010000137.1 GCA_017521065.1 Kiritimatiellia bacterium
CATCGTGCAGGCGATCGGCGATGAACTCTCTCCGCCCTCGAAGATCCTCAACGAGCGCGGTGGCTTCTACCATACGTGTTTGCGCGGTGTGGAAGGCGGCAAGCCCGTGGAGATCATCGAAGAGAACCGCACGGTAGAGAAGGTGCTTTGCGCGAGCGCCGATTGGGCGGAGATCGAGAAGACGATGGAGCTTGACTCTTTGCGTTTCGTCGTCTCGAACACGACCGAGGCCGGAATCGAATACCGCAAGGACGCCGACACGTTCCCGCTCAAGGTGGCGAAGCTTCTCAAGGCCCGCAAGGCGGCGAACGGCAAGGGTCTCGTATTCATTCCGTGCGAGCTTATTGAGCACAACGGCGACAACCTCAAGAAGTGCGTGCTTCAGTACGTGGCGGACTGGAACGATGCCGAGCTTGCCGTATGGATTGAGTCTGAATGTGTGTTCTGCTCCACGCTGGTGGACCGCATCGTTGCGGGACGTCCGGACGCAGAATCCGCAGAGCGCTATGAGAAGCAGCTTGGAGAGAAGGACGATGTCCTTGTGTGCGGTGAGCCTTTCCACTTCTTCGTCATCGAAGTTCCCAAGGCGAAGGCAGACGCCGGTTTCGACCTTGAGAAGGAGCTGCCGCTCCAGAAGTCCGGAATCAACGTGGTCTATACGCCTGACATGCAGCCGTACCGTACGCGCAAGGTTCGCTTCCTGAACGGTGCGCACACCGCGACTGTCCTTGAAGGCCACCTTGCCGGGTTCACCTTCGTTGATGAACTCGTGAAGGATCCGAAGTTCAATGCGTTCTTCCGTCAGATACTCTTCGAGGAGATCTCCCCCACGATCGATCTTCCCGAGGACGACAAGCGTGCATATGCAGAGAGCGTCCTTGAGCGTTTTGCGAATCCGTTCGCGAACCATAGGCTTCTTTCGATCTCGCTAAACTCCGTGTCGAAGTGGAAGGTGCGCGTGCTTCCCACGATTCTCGACTACAACTCTAAGTTCGGCAAGCTGCCCGAAGGCCTTGTGAAGTCGCTTGGTTCGCTCATCAAGTTCTACCGTACGGACAAAGTCAACGACAGCCCGGACGTGATGGAGTTCTTCAAGGGCAATCCGTCCGCGGACGACGTGATGAAGAAGGTTGATTTCTGGGGCATGGATCTTACCACGATCCCCGGTTTCGCCGACATAGTAAAGACCAATTGCTGAAGCTGAAGGTGACGCGATGATAATCCACCCGAACGACAATGTCGAAATACGCGAGGACGGACACAAGTACGCCCTGTGCGATCTCAAGAGCGGCGAGAACGTGATCAAGTACGGCATGCCGATAGGCCATGCCACATGCGATATCACG
This sequence comes from Kiritimatiellia bacterium, assembly GCA_017521065.1. Lineage (GTDB taxonomy): Bacteria > Verrucomicrobiota > Kiritimatiellia > RFP12 > UBA1067 > UBA1731. Next base: position 1,347 of record JAFXEA010000137.1, read on the forward strand.
AAGGGCGAACATGTGCATACGCACAATGTTGCGACCAATCTCGGCGATCTGCTGGAGTACACGTACGAGCCGGAGTTCACTCCGGTCGAGAAGGTGGATGACGCCCGCACGTTCATGGGTTACCGTCGCGCCGACGGTCAGGTCGGCATCCGCAACGACATCTGGGTGATCCCCACCGTCGGGTGCGTGAACAACCTCTGCCGCCGTCTTGCAGCGACCTGCGGCGGCATTCCGCTCGAGCATCCGTACGGCTGCTCCCAGCTCGGCGACGACCATGAGACGACCGCCAACCTGCTCGCAGCTCTTGCACACCACCCGAACGCCGGCGGCGTTCTCGTTGTTGCGCTCGGCTGCGAGAATAACACGCTCGAGACGTTCAAGGAGCGTCTCGGCGACGTATCGAAGCTCAATATCCGCTTTCTGCGGGCGCAGGATGCAGGGGACGAGTTCGAGCGAGGCAAGGAGCTTATCGCGGAGCTTGTCGCGAACCGCACGGCGGAACGCGAACCGGTTCCTGTGAGCGAACTCAAGATCGGTCTCAAGTGTGGTGGTTCTGACGGCTTTTCTGGTTTGACGGCGAATCCGCTTGTCGGGCGTCTCTCAGACTGGCTCGTCGCGCGTGGCGGATACACCGTTCTCACTGAGGTCCCGGAGATGTTCGGAGCTGAGACGCTTCTCATGAAGCGATGCAAGGACCGCGCCACCTTCGACAAGTGCGTGAAGATGATCAACGATTTCAAGGACTACTACACGCGCCACAACCAGGTATGCTACGAGAATCCTTCGCCCGGCAACAAGGCGGGCGGCATTACGACGCTTGAGGACAAGTCGCTTGGATGCGTCCAGAAGGGCGGTTCGTCGCCTGTCGTGGATGTGCTTGGCTACGGAGAGCGTCTCAAGGAGCCTGGCCTTTCCCTTTTGACAGGTCCCGGCAATGATCTCGTGGCATCCACCGTTCTGGCCGCCGCCGGATGCCATGTGGTGCTGTTCACCACTGGACGCGGCACGCCGTTCGGAACTGTGGTTCCAACGATGAAGATTGCGACGAACACGAAGCTCGCCACCGACAAGGCGGCGTGGATCGACTGGGACGCAATGGGCAACCCCGACACAGAGGCTTTCGCCGAGAAGGTGCTTGCCGTCGCCTCGGGTGAACCGGCCACCAACGAACGCTTTGGCGCAAAGGAGATTGCAATCTTCAAGGATGGCGTGACGCTGTAGATTCTGACGGTGGCGGAATCATTCTCTGGTCATGATCGGCAGTTCGTCATGGAGGGGTTTTCGTATTCGGCACAGACTTTTGAACGGTAGGCACTCATTGTCGTTCCGTAGTGCTGACGGAAAATCTTTTTGAGGTGGCTTTCGTTTGAGAATCCGCACAGTTCCCCTATCTGGCTGATGGGCGTAACCGTATGCCGGAGCATGGTGCAGACGCGCTGGAGGCGGTTTTCTGTCAGTGCATTGTGGATGGTTCTGCCTGTTATTGTCTTGAAGTTCTTTTGCAGAATCCGTAGAGATGCGCCTGATGCTTTCGCTATCTCTTTAACCGACCGGATCGATACGGCATGGTTTTGGATGAACTCGTTGGCTCGGCAGACCATTCGGCTGGATCCGTTGGCATCGCCAGTCGACAGTCGCTCCACAATGCCTTTGACGCCGAAATAATGGAGCAGTGGAAGCTTTTGGTGCTTCCTGATCAAATCTACGAGCGTTTCTGCAGCAAGGTATCCACCTTTAGGGAAGTCGGGAATGATGCTGGATAGTGATGGCATCGTCTGCCTGCAGATGAATTCCTCGTTGTCCACACCCAGGACGAGCATCTGCTCCGGGATGGACAGTCCGCTGTCTGAGGCCGCATCCAGAACGTCTTTGGCGCGTATGTCGCATGCGGCGAAAACTCCGCATGGTTTCGGGAGGGCGGCAAGCCATTTTGCAAGCATGGATATTTCGTTGTGATGGCTTGTCCGCCTCGGCGCAGATGTGATGAATGATGCGAAGGTTGTATTGTCCGTGTGCACGAGACGCTGAAAGTGCCGCCCCCGTTCAATCGACCACTCATCTTCGGCGCGTGAACCTACGAATGCAAAGTGGCGTAGCTTTTTCGTCTGGAAGAGGCGGGCGGCGGCTTCGGCGACAGCCTGGTTGTCGCAGTATATGCTGGCATGCCGGATTCCGCTCTGCCGGGGAGGTACGGTGTTAATGAATACAGCAGCCTTGCATCCAAGGCGCGAAATTCCATTAATGGTATGCGGAGCGGTGGAACCGATGATTATGCCATCTGGCTTCCATTCCTTAAATTCCTCCAGCTTCTGCCATGGAGTGCCTTCTCCGTAAAGCCTGATCTGGACATTTGGATGTGTGGCCGAATATTGGAGAATGCCACCGGACATCTCTCTTGATGCTTTTTGCATTGCGCAGATGTGGGCGAGAATTCGAATCGGCTTTCTTTTTGGCGTTTGCATGATCAAATGATTATAGCACATGGAGTTCGTTAAAAGCAATGTTTAATGCGCAAAACCGTCTTTTGGGCAACGTAGAGATATGTTATAATCGTGGGCAGATTGAAAGATAGGAGAGTTATCCCATGATTAGAAATACCATTGTTGCAATTGCAATGCTGTGTTGTTGTGGCGCTTTCGCAACAGATGTGGACTTAAATGAGTTCATACATGCCGGAAGCCTTGAGCGTCCGTTGGCTGGTACGACCTTCTCAGCGTCAAGCGGCGAAGCAATTGCGCTTGATGCAGTCGCAAGGATGTCCGCCGATGACGTAATGAATACTGCGCTTGACAGCTGGTGCCAATACAGGATGGAGGCGATTCTATCCGGCGTGTTCAATTCCACCAAGTTCGGTAGAATGGTAATGGTCTTCAGGTAACTTCAAAAAGAAATTTCATTTAACAACTGAAAGGAAAACATCATGAAAAAGTTGATTACAATTGCATGTTTAATAGGGGGAGGGGCGATTTTCGCAGATGTGGCAACCGTCAGCAATGTATCGATCGAACAGCCGACGACATCGCGGAAGGTTTCCATCAAGTATAAGCTCTCCAAGGCGGCGGTCGTTACGGTTGACATCCAGACGAACCGCGGCGATGGTGTGTATGCTTCAATCGGTGCGGAGAATTTCACGACCATGTGGAAGGATGTTAACCGTCTCGTTACGCCTGCCGCAGATGGCGGATTTAACGAGATTCTGTGGCGTCCGGACAAGGACTGGAACGGTCACAAGCTGGATGCAGGATCGGTCAAGGCCGTTGTCACGGCTTGGGCGGAGGATGCGACGCCTGACTATATGGCGGTCAGCCTGACGACGCAGTCCGGCGTGTTTTATTATGTATCCTCAAATGCCGTTCCCGGAGGTGTGACCGACAATCGTTATAAAACCGATTGGCTTCTTATGCGCAAGATCCCTGCCGCCGGTGTCACCTGGAGGATGGGGCGTGCGCCTGCGGATGGAACGGTTTCGTCGGAAACACCTCATCTTGTCCAATTGTCCTCGGATTACTATATTGGAGTTTATCCTGTTACTTGCCGTCAACAGTTGAATGTCGGTTATGGCTTGAGCAACAATTCCTCCAATATTGGTGATATGAAACCTGCATCTGCTACTGCGCATGGCCTTAGAGGATGGACAGAAGAATATACGGCATGGCCTCAAGATGAAAGCCATGCAGTTAATCCAGATGGGGTTATCGGAAAATTCCGCAGTTTTACAGGAATTGAGTTCGATTTGCCTACAGAGGCGCAGTGGGAGTTTGCTGCACGTGGTGGAGAAGGGACGCTTCTCTACAATGGAGATGCGTTAACTGCGGCGAATGTTGCGAAGTATGGTTGGGAAAACTGCGGAAGTTTCAGGGATGTCGGTCTGCTTGAACCGAACAAATTCGGACTCTATGATTGTCTCGGCAATGTGGCGGAAATGTGTCTCGACTGGTACGCTGGATCTTTCTACGGAGTTCCGTCCGATGGTACTCCGATTATTGATCCGTTGGGGCCTCCGACAATCCAGAACAGTGACAATTCAACCTATTACGCAACGCGTGTTGTTCGTGGCGGATCTTATGACACTGGAGCAGGAAATTGTTCGTTGAGTGTGAGAGCACGTCATAATCAGAAAAGCGGTTGGGCTCCTAATCAGGATGGTTATCGTCTGATGGCTCCTATGGGCGGGAAATGGTAAGCATGCAGTTTATTGCAATCTGCTTTGCGGCGGTGTGCGGGGTTGGCCCCGTCACCGCCGTTGATTGGTCTTTGGGAAAATGTGCGACGCGTACAAACGATTGTATCGTCATCGATGCTCGCAACAGCCGTTATGGCGACCGCACCCACGCCAAGGTGGATCTCGGCGGCATGACCGGCGGCATCCGCGCTACAATCCGTGCGCGCGGAAAATCCATCGGCAAGCCTGACAAGTCGTATTTCGGGCTCAAGTTCATGTTCAACTACCGCGATCCAGCATCCGGTGCACTCAAGTGGCCTCAAGCCGAACATCGAGGCGGCAACTTCGACTGGACGACCTTGGAGCTTATCACCGATCTGGGTCCGTCGCCAGTCGGTGTCGTCAACCTGACAATCGGCCTTCAGAACGTTTCGGGATTCGTTGAATTCGATACGGCATCGTTCAAGGTTGAACCGTACAAACTATACGAATTTCCGCGCTATAACCAGGACTACAAAGTCCGTTATCCAAAGTTCGTGACGAAGCGTCCTCAGCTTCGCGGTGCGATGCTGGCGTATGACCCTACGGAAGACGACATCCGCACTCTTGCCTCTTGGGGCGGAACGATAGGTCGCTATCAGATGTCGCGCAACTTCCAGATAATCGACGGAAACCTCGACTTCCCCGAATACGTAAAATGGTTGGACGGGCGGTTGGACCTTCTTGAAAAGGTGCTCGTGTGGGCGCGAAAATACGGGATGCAGATATGCGTAGACCTTCACGTGCCGCCAGGAAGTGTTCGAGATAACGCGGAGATGCGCATGTTCACCGACAGGAAGTGCCTCGATCTTTTCATCGAATGCTGGGAAACGATAGCCCGCCGCTTCAAGGGAAATGAGGATGTCATCTACGGCTACGACCTTCTGAACGAACCGCACCAGAATCAGCATGAAGTCCCCTACTCCTACTGGGACGCGCAACGCATGGCGGCAGAGGCCATCCGCCGGATCGACCCGGTGACGACCATCGTCATGGAGGCGAACCGCTCCTCGTCCGCTCCGGCCTACGAATATATGTCGCCGCTTGCTATGTCAAACGTCATCTATCAGGTGCACATGTACATTCCGTCAGACTTCACGCATCAGGGCGTCATCGGGGGCTGGAGCCCTCCGGAGAAATGGCCGAACGAAAAGAAAGGCTGGAACAAGGAGATGATCCGCGAAAGACTCAAGCCTGTCGTCGCATTTGCGAAGCGCCATGACGCGAAGATTATGGTCGGAGAGTTCTCGGCGATAGCCTGGGCGGAGGGTGCGGATCGCTATCTTCAGGACTGCATCGAGCTCTTCGACGAGTATGGATGGGACTGGTGCTATCATGCGTTCAACGAGTGGCGCGGCTGGAATGTCGAATATGCGGGCGATTCGCTGAAGACGCTGAAGCATGTCGGTGACACACCGCGCAAGCGTGTGCTTATCAACGGCCTTCGTGGCAGAAAGGATAAATGATGATGTTGACGAGACGGTCTTTTTTGTCTGCGACAGCCGCTACTGCGGCGACTGCATCCTGGCGTATCTGGGCGGCAGAAGAGGGGCTGCCCGCCTATTACGGCGATCATCTTGCGGATGTGGCGAGAAAGGTGAACCGGCTCAAGAAGACGTGCTGCGACGGCTTCTGGTTCCTGACTGATCTTCATGTTCCGTCAAACCGTTGCGTTTCGGGACGTCTGCTTGCGCGCCTTACGGCCGAGACGGGAATGAAGAAGGTCCTGTGCGGCGGCGACCATGTTGAGGCGTTTGGAGGAAAGGATTCCATCGACCGTACGATCGCCGACTATCAGGAGAAGTGGGTTCGTACAATTGAGCGGGCTGGCGGTGAATTCTTCCCGGCGAAAGGGAACCATGACTTTACGATCCGCAAGTCGATGGCAGTGAAGGAGGGCTTCACTTATTCCGGAACCCGTGCGCGAGACATCCTGATGGATACGGATGCAGTCCGGAAACGGGCGGTCACAAACCCTGACGATCCTGAGGCATGCTACTATTACGTGGACGAGCCGGCGGCGCGGCTTCGCTATATAGTGGCAGATTCGTCGGATCGCATCGCGACCGACCGCACTTACTGGGCCGTCGAATACGGAATCCGCGATCCTCAACTTACATGGCTGGCGGAAAAGGCTCTAAAAGGAATTCCAGCGGGCTGGACCGCTGTCGTAATGCAGCACATACCGGTTGCGGAGATTGTCTCGTGTGAAGATAAGGGTCTTAAGGCGATGGTCGGGTGGCGCCGGATGCTTGAAGCATACCAGAACCGGCGGAAAGTCACCATCTACGGCAAGACATTCGATTTCACCAAGGCGCGGGGACGCATACTCTGTGACATCACGGGCCATGAGCACGCAGAGCGTCAGACATGTCTTGATGGATTGTGGCACATTACGGAACCGTGCGATGCGGCGTACCGCGATTACATCAACGGTTCAAGCCCGTGGAGCCCGAATCTGCCAGTCAAGGAGCGTGGAACGGTCTTCGAGCAGACGTTCGATGCCGTACAGATAGACAAGAACAGGCGTATGCTTCACCTGACACGCGTTGGTGGCGGCGGCGATCGGACAATCCACCTCAAAGGATATTCGATGAGGCCTGGAGAAATGCTCGGTTTCAAAACCATGCGGATTGCCGGCCCCGTGACCTGGGGGACATACGACGCATCTCGCATTACGCGCCGTCCCAATCCTCAAAACCGCTACAGCCATTTCTACTCCTATCACAGCGATGTTGCCGGGATCGCCTCTGACGGAACCGTCACAGCGAAGAAGCCGGGCGAATGCATTGTCGTGGCGCTCGACGGTGCGGGTTGCAAGGAGCTTTTCCCGTTGACTGTGACGGCGTAGTTTGCTGTCAATGGCGGAAGTGACGCTGTTGTGGTAGAATGTAGATATTGAATTCAAACAGGAGATGGATTGAAGATGAAAATCAGACTTGAAACACTTTTTGCTGTAACGATGACTGTTGCCACGGTGGCTTCTTCTGCAATGGCTGCCGCTCTGGATTCATCTGCCGGGCTTGGCAATGTCCGGCTCAAGGGATATCTTGGTGGACGGCTCGATGCCATGATCGAGCGCCATGTCGCAGGTACGGATGCCGATTACATCACTGCGGCCTTCATGGAGAAGACAGAGACGAAAGGATGGTGGCAGACCGAGTTCTGGGGCAAGTGGATGCATTCCGCCGTTCCGTATTCTGTGTATCTGCAGGGCGGTACGCCCAAAACATTGCGTCTGAACGAATCAATCAGGCGCGGAATCGACCGCATGCTGTCTTCGCAGGAGCCCTGCGGCTACATCGGAAACTATCCCGATGAGCTGCGCTGCGGCGAAGGTTGGGACGTGTGGGGCATGAAGTATACCATGATGGGGCTGCTCCATTATTATGACGCCACGAAAGACGAGAATACGCTCGCCGCATGCCGCCGCCTGTGTGATTACCTGATTGGCGAGATCGGCCCCGGCGGACGCCGCGGACGCGAGCTTTGGCAGACGGGCAACTGGTCGGGCTACGCCAGTTCATCGATTCTCGAACCTGTGATGTGGCTTTACAACCGCACAAAGGATGCCAGATACCTTGATTTCGCTTCCTACATCGTCAAAGGGATGACAGAGCCGGAGAAGGGTCCTCGCCTTTTGGATCTCGCACTCAAAGGAGTGTCTGTAGCAGACCGAAACGAGAAAGGATACACCCGCAACCGAGAGTGGTCGTATGTCTGCAAATACGGTCGCTCAAAGGCGTATGAGATGATGAGCTGCTACCAGGGGTTGATTGAATATTTCGAGGTGACGGGGCGACGCGATCTGCTTGATGCTGCGGTGAAGACAGCCGAGGACATAGTACGCGAAGAGGTTAACCTTGCTGGTGGATGCGCGTCGTCAGAAGCGTGGTTTCACGGATCGCGCAAGCAGCACCTGCCTTACGAGCGTCTTCAGGAAACCTGTGTGACGACAACGTGGATGCGCTTCTGCGAGAAGCTTCTCGATATCACTGGCGATTCCAAATGGGCCGATCAGATTGAACGCACGTTCTACAACGCATATCTAGCGGCGATGAAATCTGACGGTTCAGAGTTCGCCGGATATACCCCGCTTTCCGGCAACCGCTGGCACGGACAGCACCATTGCTATATGCATACTGACTGCTGCACCGCTAACGGCCCGAGGGGATTTCTCTGCTTCCTGAAGAAGTTCTTCCGCGTAAAGGATGGCGTTGCTGAATTCAACTTCTACGGATCCGCCTTGGTCAAGGCAGATCTTCCTGACGGCGGCAAGGTTTCCTTTGACGTGTATTCGCTCTATCCGCGTACGGACTCGGTCCGTATCGTAAGCCATACCACCGGGAATGTTCCGGTAAGGTTCCGCATCCCTGCATGGAGCGCCATATCGGAGGTAAAGTTGAACGGCACGCCTCTTTCCGGTGTCGAAGCGGGCAGATATTTCACCGTCTCCCGCGAATGGAAGCTTGGTGACATTGTGGAGCTCAAGTTCGATATGCCTGTCGTCGCGCATAGGCTTGAGAGCAATGTCGCGTTCACGCGCGGACCGGTCGTCCTTGCGCGAGACAGCCGCTTTGCCGATGGTGACATGACGATGCCGTTCCGTCGCGAAGCGTTCAAGGATGGTGAGACTGTGCCGACTTTCACTGCGGTGCATTCACCTTCCGATGACATATGGATGGCCTTTTCGGCGACACTTCCAATCGGTTCGCACTCCGAGAACCCTGAGTCCGCCAATCCTACGACAGTATTCTTCTGCGACTACGCCTCTGCCGGAAACACCTGGCATCGCGACAACCATTATCGCATCTGGTTCCCCATGGAGTTAGGACCTCAGGACTGACGGACGGCTACGCGAAAAATAAGACGGCATGGCCATCGTCTTCATGTCGGCTACGACTTGGGTGTATGAATCCTCGTTCCCATTTCTCAATGCCCGCATGAATGCCATCGCGACATCCTTCAGATGATTTGCCAGCTTTCCCATCTTTGCCAGCATCTTTACGCTCTGGCTTGTTGTCGAGTGTGCGCTCCTCGAAGCGGAGAGATATGGCATCAAGGTCGAGAGCAAGACCGTTCGCATCATAACGAAACACATCTTCAAACGAGAATAAGGACGCATCAGCTTCAACCGACTTCATCCCGCCAGCGGCAATGACAATGCAGCCCGCCTACGCTTCCCCGAAGCTTCGGTGCGGCACCGGTCTTTCCCTTCGGGTTCGGCTCTGCCTCGCCCTATGGCTCGCCGAGCGAAGGCTGGTGGAGGTGGGGGGAGTCGAACCCCCGTCCGAAATAGCTTCAACCAAACTTCTACGCGTGTATCCTGCCTTTGATCTCGCAAGAGGTATGCCAACAGGCGGGCTTATCCTCAGGCAACCGTTCGGTTATACGAACTTCGGCGCCCGAGCGGAGAGCTCCGAAGCAAGTCCTGCTGAGTTATGCCGCGGCGGCTTAGCAGGCGTCTGCCGGGCGACATCGGGGCTGTAATTAAGCCGCGAGAGCGTAATCGTTGTTCGCGATTATTGTTTTATCGGATGATTAACGAGGCCAACCGACATCCTCGACGCGCGATCTGATCTCCACGTATCCCGTCGAAACCGGATCACCCCCATTAGGGATAAAAAACAACGCATATTATATGTGTTGCGCCAAATGTAGTCAATACCGTTTGTTCATTTATTTTCACATTCATATTGAATTTGAAGATGCCATTTGGTAAAATGTGCGCTTATTCAACTTATTAAAAGGTTAACGGAGCATAAATATGGCAATGTGGAAAGGTTTTTCTAACGCGTTCAGGATTCCCGAACTGCGGAAGAAAATTTTTGTCACTTTGGGTCTTGTGGCGGTTTGCCGTCTCATCTCGCAGGTTCCCGCCCCGGGCGTTGATTGGCAGACCCTTCAGCGTACGATTGAGGATATCCGCACATCTACGGGCGGCGGTCTTCTTGATTGGCTTAACGTCTTTACCGGCGGCGGTTTCGATCAGTGCGCCATTGGCTTCCTTTCGATCTGGCCCTACATTTCGGCTCAGATTGTGATTCAGCTTCTCTCATCCGTGATCCCTTCGCTTGAGAAGATGAAGAAGGAAGGTGAATCGGGCCGTCAGCAGCTCGCGCAGATTACTCGCTATTTGACCATCTTCCTCTGCATTGTTCAGTCCTGGGGCATCTCCACTGCTCTTATGCATCCTGAAATGCTTTCCTCCGCATTTGGCGGCGTTCAGATCGTTGCGAACCCTGGTCTTGGATTCCAGATCATGACGGTCATCGGCATGACATCCGCTGCGCTTTTCGTGATGTGGATTGCCGACCAGATCACCACGTTCGGTATCGGAAACGGTGCGTCCCTGATCATCATGATCAATATCACCTCCCGTCTTCCTGAAGCCATATTCTCCGCATGGGAGCGCTATTTCGGATATAACGGCGTTGCCGCGACCCGTTCCCCCGTTGAACTCGTGCTTCTCCTTCTTTTCGGCTTTGCCGTTGTGATGGGTACGGTTCTGCTCACTCAGGGTATCCGCAAGATTGCGATCCACTCCACCCGCCGCAGCGCGGCTGGCGGTGCCACCTACGGCATGCAGCAGACGTTCATGCCGCTGCGTGTCAACTACACGGGCGTCATGCCGATCATCTTCGCTCAGCCGATCCTTCAGATCCCTGGCTTCCTCGCCCGCTACATCCCCACCGATGCAACAGGAGCCATGGGATGGCTTCGCTCCTTCTTCATGCAGCTTGCGGATATGAGCAGCCCGGTGCACCTTCTCGTGTACGCCGCGTTCATCATGTTCTTCGCGTTCTTCTGGGTTGCAACGCAGTTCAATGCGATCGACATCTCCGAGAACCTCAAGAAGGATGGCTCCTACTTGCCCGGCATCCGCCCTGGCCTTGCGACGGCTGAGTACCTTGATGCTGTCATGACGCGCATCACGCTCATCGGCGGTACTGGACTTCTCGTTGTTGCGCTTCTCCCGCAGGTTCTTAACGGTGCTATGCAGGTTCCGTGGGCGATCGCCTCGTTCTTCGGCGGTACGTCACTCCTCATCATTGTCGGTGTGGCTCTTGATACGCTCCGCATCATGGAATCCCACCTCCTCGTGCGCAAGTACGATGGATTCCTTGCCCATGGCAAGCTTCGTGGCCGTCACGGTTAAAAAGGTGTGGTGAAATGGACAAGGTTGTAATAACGGTTGTCGGCAAGGACACGATCGGCATTCTCGCCAAGACGTGCACCTACCTTGCCGACAATGGGGTGAACATCCTTGACATATCCCAGACGATTGTCCAGGACTATTTCAACATGATGATGATAGCCGATGTGAAGGGGGCTACGAAGCCTTTCGACGACATCGGCTCTGAACTCGCCGCACTTGGTCGCAACATTGGTGTCCAGATCAAGTGTCAACGCGAGGAGATTTTTGACAAGATGCACCGCATCTGACACAGTTGCGCCAAATGCGCAAACGAAAGGAACCGAAAGATGGAAATCGTAATCTGCAAAACCAAGGAAGAGGCAAGCCGTAAGGCCGCCGAAATGATCACCGCCGCAGTCAAGAAGAATCCCAAGATCGTGTTGGGCTTGGCGACGGGTTCCACCCCTGTGCCCATGTACAAGGAGATGATCAAGGCCGTTAAGGCGAAGAAGGTTTCCTACAAGCAGGTTCGCACGTGGAATCTTGATGAATACTGGGGCCTTCCCGGTACTCATGACCAGAGCTACCGCTACTTCATGGACAAGAACCTCTTCGATTCCATCGACATCAAGAAGTCCAACACCCATGTCCTGAACGGTCTCGCGAAGGATTGGCGCAAGGAGTGCGCGGCGTACGAGGCTCAGATCAAGAAGGCTGGTGGCATCGACATTCAGGTTCTCGGAATCGGTTCTGATGGCCACATTGCGTTCAACGAGCCGGGGTCCTCGCTTGCGTCCCGTACGCGTCTGGTTTCTCTCACCCCTCAGACGATCAAGGACAACGCCCGTTTCTTCAAGAAGGCGGCAGACGTTCCGCAGCACGCTCTCTCGATGGGTGTTGGCTCCATCATGGAGGCCAAGAAGGTTGTTCTTCTTGCTTTCGGCAAGAACAAGGCCGCCGCTGTCGCCGCTGCCGTTGAGGGTGGCGTTTCCCAGTACTGCACGGCTTCTGCGCTTCAGATGCATCAGGACGCATGGTTCTTCTGTGATGAAGAGGCCGCTTCCAAGCTGAAACTCAAGAAGTATTACGCTTGGCGTGCTGAGGGCGAGCTCTCCCGCGCATAAAAGGGGCTTATCCCCATGAAGAAGGCGCGAACGCTGCTCTTCGGTGCTGTCAGGGGCTTTCTTGACTCCCGATGTGGTCTTCATGCGGCAGGGTTGACTTATTTCTCGCTGCTGTCGTTCGTGCCTATCCTTTGTCTTTCACTTCTTCTTGCGAAGGTCTGCGGTGTAGGTGATGTGGCTCGTACAGAGATCAACCGTCATCTTGATGCATACATAACGCAGATTGAGACGATGCATGACGATCCCTCGGTGGTCGCAACCATGCCTGAGGCACGCCGGAAGGAAAAGCGCGACACGGCAAAGGCAATTGCAACCCAGGCGAGAGAAGTCTCCAATCAGCTGTTTGACCGGGCCGCTCAATTTGATGCTTCGACTCTAGGCTGGATTGGGTTGGCCATGTTGGCTTGGACCGTCATCTCGACTTTCGGAATGGTTGAGACTTCAATGAACGAGATCTGGGAAGTGAAATGCATGCGTCCTCTGTGGAAAAGGTGCGTCCTCTATCTGCTTGTCACGGTTGTTGCTCCGGTTCTCGCCGCTCTTGCTCTGTCCATGCCGGTTCTAAGCGTCGTCAAGAACGTTTTGGAAAGTGCGGCAGGCTACATTCCGTATTCGAAATGGTTCATGGATATGCTTGTCGCTGTATTGTTCTCCAAACTCGTTTCCTTCGTGATTACATTTGGCTTTGCTGCGCTTGGCTTCGGGTTCTTCTACAAGTTCATGCCGTACTGCAGAGTTGAGACGCGTTGGGCGCTTTTGTCCGGAGCTGTGATAGCGCTGGCGTTCGGACTGTGGCTCAGGGTCTGCATAATTGCGCAGATAGGGGTGGCGAACAGCTCCGCGTTGTACGGATCTTTTGCGTTCTTTCCGATTCTTCTCGCGTGGATATACATTTCTTGGCAGATAATACTTTTCGGGTCGGTTCTTTCATGCCAGTTGCAATCCATTTTCTCCTCCCAGGAATGATTTCACAGAAAACGGCGCTGCTCATTTATGAAATGAAATCTTGAGGCTCGTGAACCTCCTGAAAGTGTACGATTTAGGTTGTATTATCGGTGTCGACCAGTGTAGATTGTGATGTCGCTTTCGAGAACGTGACTATATCTAAGCCGACGGAGAAGAGTCCGTTTACAATTGGCGATGGGGCAAAAGTGCGTCTCTATCTCTACGGCAATAGCAGTTTGACGGCGGCGGACGGATATTCTGCTGTTGAGTTGGGCGTCAATGGCGCATCGCTTACGGTTTCTGATGGCGATGGAACGCTTACAGCTTTAGGAGGTGTGGCTGGCTGCGGAATATGCGTGTGAGAAGGGGCATTGTTCACAATGGATGCCGCTTATGTAACGGTTAAGGCTACAGGTGGCAAGAAGAATACGGTCGCTGGGATTATCACTTCGTCGACTTCTGGTGCGGGAGTTGATTCGCGCGGCGGAGACAACAGTGGTGTGGTCACAGTCAATGCAGGGAGTCTTGAAGCTGTCGGTAGAGAGCAGGTGGCGGGAATCGGTGCCGGGACATCTAATTGAGTAGGTACCGGGGATTGTGGTGATGTATTTGTGAATGGAGGAACTGTTTTCGTAAAAGCGATAAGTTGGGGCTGCGGAATTGGTGGTGGCACTCCGTACATGGATGTCGGTGGTAATTCGAACAACTATACTCAGACTGGCGGCAAAGTCACGGCTATCGGGCAGAATTCCCCTGGGTTGGGCGGGGCAACCGGTGGTATGCGTATGTCGAGTGGTTCGACGGATCCGCATGGAGGCAGTGTTCTCGGAAAGATATTGGTCTCAGGTGGAACTCTAACAGCCACCAATTCTTTCTCTGGTGCAGTTCCTGCGATAGCACCGGCAATTGGTGGTGGAGAAACGTGCTATAACCATTAAACAGCGAAAATCCGGTCTGAGTCGACGTCAGGTGCTGCCGACTCCCTCTGGGCAATGGGTGGGCCTGAGCAGGCTGGCAGTGCGGTAACGAATCTCACTTCTGTTTTGATTACTGGTGGCTACATGGGAGTGCGTCATGGAGGCATTCAGGTGCATCCTACCAATGGTGAAGAGCTTGGAAACAGGCGCGTGTATCCCGTAAAGACATGCAATGGTGATAGGTCGCCTCTGTATGTTTCGGCAGGAGATGGATCGCCTGCCCATGAGTATGTTTCAGAGGTTGGCATGGGAACAAGACCGGATAGCAGTTGGACAGATGCTATGGGGTATGGAACTAAATGCCTTCCCCGTGGTTGGCACAAGTCGCTTGATTTTAGTAAGGTTGAAATGTTCATTGATGTGTCGCCCTTAAAAAGAAGTGTTTACGGTTGTTATTCTGGTGTTATTGTTAGTTATACGCTGATTCCGGTTTTAGGTAAGTTCGTACTTGCTTTTTGATGGCGGTTATGAGACAATTCACGGCGTTCCCTCGGAATTGAACACCGTCGGCGGGCGGATAGAGAGGGGGAGCCGCCGTTCGTTTGCGTACACTATCCGGGAGTCCGTATGGAGGCCGTTGGGCTGGGGGTGAGGATCGGAGAAGCCGCAAGCGCCGTGTTGCGTGAGGGCCAGCTGG
>JAFXEA010000019.1 GCA_017521065.1 Kiritimatiellia bacterium
GACACCGTTGTACTTCCTTCGTTGCGCAACACAACCTTCCCCACGACATTTGAGCCAACTGCAACTTCTCCAAACGCGACTCCCTCCGATGGCACAATCAACCTCGGCGCGGCAAAAGCCACAGAAGAAATGAAAACCAGAAAGCAACACAGGCAACAAGAGACAGCATATTGAACCCAATGCGACAAATGGTAGGGCGCGATCGCCGAGCGCGCCGCAATGAAGCGCCGACGCAACATCACCAGCGCATCATTGCGGACGGCTCGGGGAGCCGTCCCTACCGCGCCGCTCTCCCGCGCTGACACTTTCACTTCACGCCAAGCCTTTCGTCGATGCGCCTGATTGCGGCTTCGGCGGCGGGTGCGCGGCGACTATCGCATTTTATGAAATGTGATAGCCGCGGAATGTCGGAAGAGTCGCCGAGAAGCCCGATGGAGCCGATGGCGACGATGTCGAGAACGGCGTCGCGGCGGGGAGAGGAAAGCGCCTTGCGCAGAATCGGCAGCGCCTCGGCGTAGCCGCGCTCGCCCGCGAGCTGTATCGCCGCGATGCGGGCGGCCGTGTTGGCGTCTGCGGCGCACAGGGCGAGAGTGAGGCGTTTCAGCTCTTCCAGCTGCTGCGGAGTGGCGCGCCTGTCGGCCGCAAGGGAATACAGCGCCGTTCCGGCGCAGGGCATGTTCTTCCGGCGGGCGGCCTTGACGAGCACGCCATGGACGCGGGCGCGCAGGGCGCCGTCCCCGATTCCACCCTGCATCGCGCCGAGGTGCTGGACGCAGTAGTCGAGGACCGCCGGCGGATGCGCGCCGCCGTCGAACATGCCGATCAGCGTCTCGGCAAGGCCTTCCACGGGCGTCTCCTGCCTGCGCAGAAGGTTCATCACGTCGTTCTTCAGCGCGGCGACGCGTTCGGCCCGCAGCTGATCGTTGGTGGAGGCGAGGTAGTCCAGCAGCGCGGCGGCATCCTCCTTCTGCAGATCGCACTCTCAAAGAATACCTGATTCCATGGCACATGACGAGGTTTGCCTCCGCGTGATTGCCTGAAAAGCAAGATTCATCATTCGACATTTTCATCGCCACACTTCTTCACGGCCTATGGCAGGGTGGCATTCCCTCAAACGTAATATCATTCGACTTTATCTCTCCGGAGCAGCTTTTATAAATCACAGAGAAACTAGCAACCTTCTCCATATCAAGAAAGGCCTCTTCACATCCACAAACTACAGCCAATGCCCCGCCTGGCTTAATGGCAAGTCTTCTATTCACAGCATCATGTTTCTTAGGCAAGACATTTATTTCCCTCGTCTCGCCTGACTTGCGACGGATTCTTAATTTCCACTGACCACTGTTAAAAGCCCCGATTGTCACTGTGTCACTTGAGTTGTTCGTCACTACCAGAGCCGCAAAACCAAGGACGAAGCTATGTGAGTCCTTTTCTGTCATTCTCATGCCCTCGTCATCATCGCGCGCAAGGATCACAGGCCAAGTAGATCTCGCCGCAAAATCATACGGATACAGATTGATCAGTCTATACATTTTTAACGAGATGGCATCACTGTCTTCGTCTCTAGTGTAATTATCACAACCACAAAATGCGACATCGTCCGTCTGGCAATCCGCATTGCCGAGACAATCCACAAATTCGTCCGGAACTCTAACTTGG
Source organism: Kiritimatiellia bacterium (assembly GCA_017521065.1). GTDB lineage: Bacteria > Verrucomicrobiota > Kiritimatiellia > RFP12 > UBA1067 > UBA1731. Next base: position 1,660 of record JAFXEA010000019.1, read on the forward strand.
AGAGTTTGCGCATTTGACGTGACAAGAAAGTTTCCATATGAGTATTCAATAAAAAAATCCTTTATGTGTGAAGCCCATCTCTTTTCCGTAATGCCCACTAACAATGCAATCGGAGCGGTGCCAAGCTCAACACTACCAGCGCAAGGCGTGTTTCCGTATAAAAGTGGCATGATCCTTTCTGAGCACCACCCTCTCACATGGAGCTTCCAGTTGGACGACCAAAGCGAATCAATTTTAATTCTCTTTTCGCCGGTATTCTCAATCAACAAAACCGCCACAGCAGGAGAATATGTATTCGCCGACAACTTATCAAACCTCTTTACATCCCTAAAGTCGTATCGCAACACCCATGACGAATCTTGAGTTTGATACAGCTCCCCAACTTCTCGTTCATTTGTATCACGCAAGGCATTTTCACCACAATCATAGAGACGGTGCAATGTCAAACGAACATTTCCCACTTGCTGACAACAAGCGCCAATCAGGAAGAACGGCACGCAATATACAAGTTTAAAAAGAAACTTAATGCGCCACATCACCATAATCGACCTCCACTTTCATTGGCATCCCCCACGCTTCTTTTTTGCCCGTATTATCTTTTTGGTATTGTTCGCATGGAACACTAAAAGACTGCCCATCTACATGTTGTTTTAGTTGCATATCCATCTTTCTCTTGATCAAATCAGTAACCTTTCCCTCCATGACCTTGCCCTTTCTTGTATGCCAGTAAATGCGATGCAAAATAGTTGCACGACTTTCCATGCAACAGTTACATTTCTCTGAATCCTTATACTTTTTCAAACAACAACTTTCTACTACAAACAAATAGAACCAAGTTTTTACCGTAGGGCGGTCATAGAAAATTCTACCATTACCTTTGAACTTGTAGCCAGCGGCTCCTTCCTGTGACCAGTCCGTGTAATATGGCCCCAAAGGTTTCAACATGGCCTCTCCACCTGGCAAGACCCCTCCGAACTTGTTGTCAACCTCCCAGCCTTCAAATGTACACACTATTTGAATAAAATTCAACTCACATCCATCCTTGAGTCCCACAGGCGTGAAGGCCTGCCTATATTCCATAGGCTCATCAGGATTCTCAATTCTCTTGCCGACCCTAACTTGTGTCAAGCCCAAATTATCAGCGCCAATGGTGGGAAGATTAAAGACAAATCCATATGAGTGAAAATTAAAAACAGGATCTCGAACAAGCCATCTGCCAAAGAAAGCATCATAGTGCCTGTAGTTGTAGTAAATTAATCCAATTACATCGTCAGAATATTCCGAAGAGAACTGGAACGGATTGTCAGTACGATGATTGGCCTGCAAGGTTGACGTGGTATGTATTGACGCCAACAGACCACCAAAGGGAGAATATTCATAGTGGACAACTACTTCATTATCGACAGAAATAAGCTCTGTAACATTCTTGTTGCCGTCGTGAGTCACATATGCCTTGCACACTCCTGGCTTGTCGACAATCAAAGGGCGTGTCGCAACAGGTTCGGTTGCATCCCACACAAACGCAAGATCTACGGCGTTGCCGTTGGCGGCGTCAAGGCGCTGGATGCAAAGATAATTGTCGTAGAGAAAGCGGTGATAGGCGTTGGTTTCGGTCGTAGAGGACTGCGCCCCTCCCGTAGTTTCCAAGTACGCTACACGCCTTCCCATGCGGTCGAAGGACATCACGATGTTGGTCGCTGCGGACTGCGTGCCGCCTGTCCAGAGGACGGGGCGGTTCTCGCCGTTGTACTGGACTGACCAGATGCCGGTGGAGGTCTGGATAAGAGTCTGGTTGCCGTCGTCGTCGAACTGCGGCGTAAAACTGGAAGTCTGAAGTCCGGAGTCTGAAGTCATTATCGCCGAATACTGGTTGAGATTGTTGGCCGTGTAGGTGCGGTTGGTGGCGAGGTCTGTCGAAGTGATGCGGTTGCCGATGTCGTCGTACTGGTAGGCGTATTCGGTCGTCGGGGACGACGACCCTCCCAGTTTGGAAGCGGAAATCAATTCGTTTCGGACGTTGTAGCCGTAGGCGTCGGTGCGGGATTCCGACGTCGCCGTGCCAGAGCGGGCGATCTCTGTGCGTCGCCCCGCCGCGTCGTATGTGTAGTCGTACTGCGAGATGACGTCCGTGGGCGTGGCGTTGCGCACCTGGAGCAATTGACCGTCTGCGTCGTATGTCCACGAGGCGGTGAGCCCGTTGGGATAGGCGAGCGAGGACTTCAAGTCGCTGCCGGGAAGATAGGACCAAGTGAATGGAATGTCGGATCCGTTGGCGAGCATCGTGGCGATCCGGCCGGTGGCGGGATCGTAGCCGATGGTGGTCTGGCGCACGTTGTTCAAAGTATAGCCCGCAGTACGGCCGAAGGAGTCCCAGTGGCGGATGATGGTGTTTTCGCCTGCGGCGCCGACCACCGTCTCGTTGGTCAGCGAGCCGTAGTCGTCGTATGCGAACGTGGTGACGCCTGCCGCGTCCACCGCGTTGGTCTGCCTGCCCATCGCGTCGTAGAGGAGCGTCACCGTGGAAGTGCCGTCGGAATAGACCGTGTTCGTCAGGCTGCCCCAAGCATCGTACGAATAGTCGGTGACTATGCCGCGCGCCCAGA
>JAFXEA010000138.1 GCA_017521065.1 Kiritimatiellia bacterium
ATATCACATAAAGTCATACTTACTTTGACAAACGGCACATTACAGTACTTCCGTTACAGAAATTCTGTATTACAGTTCTATGGACACGATGACGAATTGAGGCAGTTGCAAAACCTCCCATATCCAGCGGATGGCTTATCCTTAACTGGGCTATTTTGAAGGGTCTGTCCCTTCAAGAACAAAGAGAAAGCATTCAATTAATCTAATATTTACCGCTTCTTTTTAATTTATCTCACTTTTTCGAAGGATTTATCCCAAGTTCTTCAAGAACATAATTCTCACGGCAAAAACTCGTTTCAATAGAATTCCCCTTACGTCCGAAGGAATTGCGCGGATATATCAGGAACCTTCCGCCTGTTTTAACTTCGTCAATGTGAAATACGCACTTTTCCGACTTCGGCTCATTTTCAGGAGGAAGATTGTATGCCGACGAAAGTACGCGCCGGACGAGCGTATCGCCGCCTGCGGAAACGAACTCTATCTCATAGTCAAACGCACGTGCGGATCCCGTACCGCGGATCGCAGAGGGGAACTCCAGTTCAACCTGCCGCCGCTTCTCACCCTTGCGGTTCTCGCCGTCCACCACCGACAGTTTTGCCTTTGCGCGTTTCGGGAAACACGGGGCCGACAGCGTTTTCATGCGGGCGGCAAACGAGAACGGACCCGGCTCCGCATACGGCAGAGGGATGACCCAGTCAGGACCAAGCTTCGCCGGTTTTCTGGATGAAAACGAACGGCGTTCAAGCACAATCCTGTCGTCAAACACCTCCATCAGCATTCCCTGCTTGCCGTTGTATTTCTTCACGAGCGGCATTTCCTTCGTGCGTCCAGATTCCGCAGCTCCATTCTCGTAGCCGGTCAGCGGCGTAGTGTATTTGAGCGATGACGTCCCTATGGATGTGAACGCCCCCTGCCATACGCTCCTTTCATCGACGAGCGAATAATGCGAATGCCCCGAAAACGCCACGCAGTTCGGAAATTTCGACAGCGTGGCCGTAGAGACGCCATTGTCATGTCCATACGCCCACGGACCGTAGCAGGTATCCTTCAGATGGATGTGCTGCACATAGAAGAAGGGAAGATTCGGATCCAGTCGAGGCTTTAGCTTCGTCATCTCTTCAGGAAGTCCTTTCGCGGCATACTGAAGCGCGGCAAAGGCATATCCCTTCACCGTTTTCACCGAGAACGGCAGATACGGCTCATGGAAGCACGACCGCCATGCTCCGTCAAAATCGCGGGCAATGGAGCGGGCATATCTTTCTTCAGCGTCCGGATACAACCGCTTCATTGAAGGATGATTGTAGAAATGATGGTCATGGTTGCCCGTGACAAAAACCTTCTCCACACGCCGCCCGTCTGCCGCCCGGTTGTCCGGGAATATGGCGTCCCACGCCTCTCCCACCAGCTTAAGCTGTTCAACCATGCCGAAGTCGGCCATGTCGCCTGCGATCACAACGCCGTCGACCTTCATGGAGTCGAACCACCGGAGCGTGCGCGAGAACACCCCCAGCGGATTCCACCGGCCTTCCTTCCCGGCTATATGGATGTCGCTCAATATCCCCATCCGCAGATGCGGCTGACCGGCCGCGGCGAATGTCCGCATGTAAGGAGCCGCGCCGGCGGCAAGAACCGCCTTGAGAAAATTGCGTCTTTGGACACCCTTCATATCTCTCCCTTCATTGCCTTGAACCTCAGTATTTTGTCTGCTGTCTCACGACGGCGGCATGTGCACGGAGAGTACCGACCGCACGAGAGGAGTACCCCCGTTTTAAAGACGATGGAAACGCACCAACGCCTCCAGAAAATAATAGTCGGCGTATACAATCGGCACGTCGACCTGTCCATTGTTCGGCTTGAACCCTGTTGAATGCATGAGTAGGAAGTTGCCGTTTGTCCCTTCCTTCGCAAAATAGCTATCAGACGTCAAAGAAAGCAAAGTCGCAACGGCACGGCTACGGTATCTACATCCCTGCGATTCATCCACATACTTGTGCAGCTCAAGAAGCGCCGATGCCGCAATCGCCGCCGCAGACGAGTCGCGAGGTTCCCCGGGCCTACCCGAAACTGAAAAATCCCAATACGGAACCATATCCTCCGGCATTGACTGCCTAAGCCACCAGTCCGCACACGATACCGCACGGCGGAGATAACGCTCGTCGCGCGTCAGCCGGAACATCATCGTAAATCCGTAAAGCGCCCATGCCTGCCCTCGACTCCAAGCTCCATCGGCTGAAGCGCCCTGCCCCGCAAAATAGGCGAATATATCTGCTGAATCACGGCGATAATCCACTATGTGGTAGGCACTGCCATCCGCCCGAAAATGACGGCGGTCAGTCGTATCCGCGTGACAGCGGGCAATACGTCCGGCGTCCGCATCCCCATGCTCTGCTGCGAACATCAGCAGCTCAAGATTCATCATATTGTCTATTATCACTGGCCTCTGCATCTTCGCTCCAGCCAGTTCCCGCGCATCCCAGCTCTGGATAAGTCCTATGTCCGGACGGAACCGGGTTGACAACGCCTTCGCCGCATCCATCAGCCATGGCCGATACACATCCCTGTTAACACCCAGCCTGTATCCGTTCCCGGCGCTGCAATACAGCATGAAACCGATATCGTGATCAGCCGAAAAATGCCTTATGCATTCATACGGAGCCGTACGCCGCACTGCCGCATCCTTCCAGAATCCGGAACGGGTGTATTCATACACAAGCCAGAGCGCTCCCGGATAGAAACCGCTCGTCCAGGCCTTCACCGTACTGAAGTGATTCGTTCCGCCACGGACATCCAACGGCACATTGCGCCCGGAGGGCTGCCTATCAACCTTCGCTTCCATGGCGCGGTACTGCGCCTCGATCCTCTGAAAGACGGAATGCAGACGGGACCTCAACTCCGATTCGCCTGAAATCTCCGATTTTGCCGCAAACAGCGGCAAAACCAATGTTCCCAAAACAATTCCACGGAGAATTCTCATGATTGGCTCCTTTCCTATAACCACCTACAGCAAACCGCGCTTGCCTCGTCCCTTATGCATCAACCCTCTTCCTTCAAATCCACCCAGTCCGAATGAATCGGCTTGCCATGCCTGCCGAACGCATTGCACGGGCGAACCGCAAAACGGACTGTTCCGCCATCCTTGGGGAAATCCAACTGAGGGAAAAGGCAGCATACATTCTCGACATCGAACTTTTCCGCCGCCGCATGTACGCTCCCATCCGTCACTTGATCCGGATCAGCAGACCTCGCGGACACACCTTCAACGTCCCGTCGGCATCCGCACGGACTAGCCGATTGGACGGTTTGCCGTTCAGCATCAAAGTCCATTTTGAGAGATTCTTGCGCGTTGCGGCATCGGGAAGAACTACGGGGAGCGTCGTCATGTCAGAATCGGAATATCCGGTCACCTCCAACGTGCCGGTTTCCGCCAAAACGACATTACTGAACGAGCCCGCAGTCTTGGAGGCATCCACGATAATCCTGTCAACCACGTACGGATGCGCGAAATTAAGTTCGCCGCCGCCCGACACGCCGATTCCGCCGCAGGAGAATTTCAATCCGAGATCGCCTTCAAAGGAAAACTTCTCAATCTCCCATCCTTTCCCTTTTCTCTGCCCGCCTTCAAAGGCCGTGCCAGGTTCTTCACTCAACCAATGGGCGCCATATGTACCATTGAATTTAAAATCACTCGCGACAAGAATGGCAGCGTCCCAATGTCTGCCGTCCGGGCTTGCATCAACCTGAATTGCGGTGGGATTATAACCATAGCCTTCAGGGTAATACTGCGCGACATCTACGCGCGCCGCAGGCTCCGCATCATCAGGCACCCGAACAACAATAGGAACCCAGGTATTCTGATCATCAATTTTTATTCCAGTATCCTTGGCGGCATCATACGTAATTTGAGACACGTAATTCTTCGATGAGTTGCCATCAAATAATTTTTCTGCGCCTGATACATTAAGACCACTTGCCCTTCCAAGCGCCATTTCTCCTGCCTCCATAACACTATAATCGCCGTCAGGTGAAATTTGCGCGATAGGATCTTTAGGCTTGAATCCTGCGACCAGGTTATTACCTTCTGCATCGTAAATCGCAATCTCACCGATTAAGAGCCTAGCTTTGGGAGCCCCCTCTTTGTATCCGCTTGTATCATACTTGTCCGGCGCTCCATAGGCGTTCTGGGTAATCCATATACGATACCACCGGTATTTCCTGTCTCCTGGATTTTCAACGTTCAGGACACCGCTCCTGACGGTCAATGGACCGGATATCTCATTTGTGCCGGTAAGGGTCCACGTGCCGCTACCCTCCTTGACCACACTGAGTGAGCCGCCGTTCTTCCCGTCCGAAAGACTCTTTGCGACATTGTCAGTCCGCACACCATCCAAGGTAAACGTTGCGCTCTTGCCGTCCATCGCATATACATTGGCAAGAGTGTACTTGGCGGAATCGGAGATGAACCGTCCTTTTGAGCGAACCGCGATATTGCGCGTAGAACATTTACCTTCGGCCGTACCGGTATATTCCAGTGTTCCTTCGGTTTTAGCGCCGCCAAGAACTATCGCGTAATCGGCCTTGTGGGCTTCATCAAGTGTGGTTGTTGTATTTTCATTGTAAAGCGAATCGGCATATCCCAGTGCGCAAAGCTTTCCCGCTTCCTCTATTTTATCGAATCGCAATATGCCGTTGCGGACATCAAACACACCTCCCATCTGATTGTTATATTTATACTTGAAATGCCACGTGCCTGTCCCTTCCTTTATCACGTAGTCCGTAAACGTACGCTTTCCATCCTCGTCCGTTGCCGCCTTCGCATAGCCATGGAAAACCATCTCCTGCACATTCGATCCCGTAAATGTCAACTTCCTCATGCGTGTAGGCGTACTATCCCATAGATTTTCAAAGGTAAGTCCACCCCATGCCCCTCCATCTATCGTCAATTCCGAACAATCTATACCTATTTTTTTTTCTACGGTTTCAGACTGCCCTTCAGCACCGAGATAGCGAAACACCGTACCATTTTCTTTGAAATTGAGAGCAGATCCGTATATATGCCCGGTACCGGCATCTCCCCTCACCTTCGATACGCTGAGAACGCCTTTGCTGAGATCGCTGTTGTAGAGATTGAAGCTCCGGCCGTGCGCGTTGTTGGGATTGGTAAGCGTCCAATCACCATATACATAGACGGCAAGGTTATCTTTATAATTGTCGGAGGCGGCCAAAGTTCCACCGAAGACCGAACCGTCCGCTTCTTCCAAAAAAAGGTTAACCAAATACGTTGCCGCATTGGTAATCAGACCCTCGCCAGCGATCGTCATGAAACGGGTGGAGCAGGTCTTTGTTGAACTCTTTGGCATAAAAAATATCGTATCCTTCTCCATCTCCAGTCTACGCAGTGAAAACTGGTTGATTCCTTTTGGAATAATAACTTCCGGATTCTGACAAAGCATAATGGTTCCGTCTTCAATCTTGAGATTAAGATCGTAATCATGAGACCAAGTCGTATCAGATTTTCTCGCAGTAACGATTCCGCATGCAGAGAGTTCCAACACCCCTGCGCCGTCCTTCACAAGAGTGCCGGAATTGTCCGCACCTTCAAGATTGAACTCCGTGACCGGAACAGGCAGCACAGCATGCCCTTCAAATGTTTCCGGAACTGTTATGGCGAGAACAGAATCTTTCCTCGGCACAACGCGGCTGAGCGTTGTTAAGAGATTCCATGAAGAAGACCCCGCCGTCACCTTTACGACAACCCCCTCCGGAATGACAAGAATGTCTTTTTCCTGCGGAGCTATAGAGTTCTCGTAATTTGATCCATCCGTGATATCCAATACGGCATCGGAGGTCTTGTGCAAAGTGCACTCCGCACCATACGCCGCTATGCATAATGTCGCAGACAACATGGACATGATTATTCTCATTTTTAGTCTCCTTTTTTGTGTGAGATTAAAATTCACTGTTACCTACCGCAGGAAAATCTCGATTACCGGAACCGACACATTCGGCTTCTGCATCGGAAGAACCAATCCCCCGACGGGCTTGAGATCCCCCTGCTGTCCGTGGCGGGCTACAGGATTGCGGACGGCGATCTCGGAACCGTCGTGCAGGAACTGGGCGTACTTGACCTTGCCGTAGAAGTCGAGAGGCAGAAAGCCCATCGGATAGTTCACAAGGTGCAAATAGAGCGTTTCCTGCTTGGGATTGTACGTGAGCACGGTCCCGTTCGGTGCGGCAAAATCTTCGGGAGCTCTTGTGCATCCGTAAATCGACCTTGAATTGAAATGCATCCATCTGGCGAATCCCTCAAGGCGTTCCATGGCGCGCCAGTCGAACTCGCCGCGCGCTGTCGGCCCCACATTGAGTATCAGGTTCCCTCCCTTTGAAACCGTGTCGGCAAGGAGCTCGATCAACTGCGGAAGACTTTTCCATGTGTTCTCGTCGCGATGATATCCCCAGCTCCCTGAAAATGTCTGGCACGTCTCCCACGGAACCTCCTTCCCGCGCACAGTCGGCCAGGCCGCAGGCTTGCACTGTTCTGGCGTCACGAAATCCCAGCCGTCCTCGGATTCCATAAGGTCAAGTCTGCTGTCCACAAGACACTGAGGCTGGTGTTTCCGCGTCAGTTTCAGCAGTTCCACGGCGTTCCAATCCTGCCAGGTCTTCCCGAATTCCCCCTTTGGCGTGTAGTCGTACCAGATTATGTCAATACGCCCATAGCCCGTAAGAAGCTCATGCACCTGCTCAAACATGTACTTGCGGTACCGGTCCATGTTGCGGTTTGCGTTCAACTTCGCGACAGCAGCCTTCTTGTCACCTTCGATCTTTCCGAAAAGCGGATGGGGAAAGTCCACCGTGTAGTCCGGGTGATGCCAGTCCATGATGGAGAAGTAGAACCCGACCTTGAGGCCTTCCGCCCGGAACGCATCCACAAACTCGCGCACGACGTCACGTCCGAACTCGGTATTCGTGATCTTGTAGTCGGTGGTTTTAGTATCCCACATGCAGAAGCCTTCATGGTGCTTTGTGGTGAGGACAGCATATTTCATTCCGGCGGCTTTTGCCGTTCTGGCCCACTTTCTCGCATCATAAAGATCAGGATTGAATCGCGGCATATATTTCCTGCCGTATGTCTCCGTATCGATCTTCTCTATGCTCTGCACCCATTCGTGACGACCAGGCACCGCATAGAGCCCAAAATGGATGAACATCCCGAATCTGTCATGCCGCCACCACGCCATGCGTTCGGCGCGTTGCGCTTCCGTCTCGTCGAATATGCGACTGGGCGGCTTCGGAGTATCAGCCCACAGTGCGGTAATGAAACCTGCTGTCACGATTGACGTTAATATAAACTTTCCTTTCATAAGGCTCCTTTCATGGTTTGAACAATCACCGAGTCGCCGATTCCTTCTCCCGGATGTAGTAGCGGAAACGTGAGACCAATATGAGCGCCAATGCGGCGGCATAGAACAGCGGAAATGTCGCAAGACCGTCCCTCAACGACGAATGCTGCCTGATCCAGCCAAGCATGACCGGGGCGAATGAACCGAATATGTACGAAATCCCGAGCATGAATCCCAATGCGGACGCATGGTACCTCGGCTTTATCACGTCGAAGAACGCGACGTTGAGATTGGAATCCAGCATGCCACGGAAAAAGCCGCAACAGGCAAGAGCCATACAGCACCCCACGAGCGACACTGATTCTGCGACAAAATACCATGCGATTCCGCACCCTGTCACACCGGCCGCAAGAATCTCAAGCCGGGCGCCGTTCCTGCGGAGCGCCAGCGAGTCGCCCAGTCGCCCGCCGAACATCACACCAAGTATCGCACCGATGTACATCCACAGAACCGCATGAAGCACCACATCCCGCATGGTCAGGTCGGGGAACACATCGCGAATGAACGAAGGCGTCCAGATCGTGAAGCCGATCGTGACACCGTTGAGTATCACAAGATACGCACCGTACAGGAGCGCGGAGCGCTTGGACGCCACGGCGGCGAGCGCCTCCTTCAGCGACGCCTTGTCGGAACCCGAAGACACGCTTTTTGTGTTCTCCATGACAAGGGACATCACAACCACCCACACAAGCGCAAGACCGCCCACGACAATGAACGCCGTCCGCCACCCGTCCGCCGACATTCCGGCGAGATGACCTGAACCTATCGCGCACACTACAATCCCGATATATACGGCGGACTGCATGATCGAAAGCGCGGTCGCCCGCGTATTCTCCCCGTGCAGCTGCATCATCAGCGACATCCCGGGAGGGAATACGAGCGGCTGGCCGAGTCCGTTGAGAATGCCGTACGAGACGACAAGCGCACCCACACAGCCGGCGAAACCGGAAACGAAGCCGCCGACGCCGAACAGCAGCACACCCGACACCAGCACCCACTTCCTCGAAATGAGGTCGCTCAAAAAGCCTGCGCAAAGCACCGTGGCGCCGTAGATGAACGTAAACACCGTTCCCACAAAGCCGATCTCCACGGATGAAACGTTGAGCGACTCGGTTATCAGAGGGAGTGTCGCGCCGTATATCTGACGCACCCCCTGCTGAAAGAACACGGCACCCCATACTATC
>JAFXEA010000139.1 GCA_017521065.1 Kiritimatiellia bacterium
ATCACCGTCGCCGGTTGCGTCCACAACCTGCTTGGCAAGAATCGCCTGCGGCCCTTGCTTCGACTGGAACACTACCCCTTTGACTGCATCGCCGTCCTGTATGACATCCACTCCCCAGGAATGGAAGAACATCTCAACCCCAGCCTCGGCAATCATCGTATCCATCAGATACTTTGCCGCCTCCGGATCGACAGTCGGTTGCCAATGGGTCTTGCCTTTCTCACCTCTCGGCCTTGTCGCCATCTTCGGGCCAAGCGTGAGAGCACGGTTCATGAACTCCTCGCAGATCCCCTTCGTAACAAGAGTCCACTTGCCGTTTTCTTCTATGCGCGAAGTCGCAAGCATGATAAGCACCATGCCGTTGGTGAAAAGTCCGCCCAATGAACCGTACCGCTCCACAAGCGCAACCTTCGCGCCGTTACGCGCCGCTGCAATGGCGGCGGCAAAACCGGCGGGACCTCCACCGACAACCACAACATCCGTCTCGTGGAAAATCGGGATTTCCCGTGCCGGCTGAACAATCTTGCCGTCCTTCATGTAGCAGCTTGGACCATCCTCAATCGTATGAGGAAGCGGATAGATACGCTGACCGAACCACACATTATCAGGGTCTCCTATCGCACCGGGCGGAAGGGTCTTGCTTGTGGCGACAAACTCGTCCGCCAAAGATGCGCCGCCGACAAGCCCCGCACCGCCGAGTCCTAGCCTCTTCAGAAATTCACGTTTTGATATCTGCATTTTGATTTCTCTTATCAATATTATTCCGATGAAGCTTTCCCGGCATCCAGATGAAATGCGCCCAGTGGAAGATTGACTTCATTGAATATGTATCCCGTCCACGGTGCACAATACAGATATCGTAGGTGTACGGGCTTATCAACGGCCTTTGAACCGATTACAAGTTTTCGTTCGCCTTCAATATCGCCTTTATATTCCGTTTTGCCGCCATATCCCTTGGACGGTTTTAGATTCTTAAGTTCGGCTGGATGGAATACACCGTCTTCACCGGCTATCTCGAACGGCAGATCAAATTTCCAGTCCTTCCGGTAAACATACAGATTCCTGCAATCCTTAAAGGTCACTTCAAACGTATTCGAGACAACGCTCCAGGACTCCACTGTAGGCGATTTGCTGCAGATATCCTTGAAGCCATAGTCCCTGCGTAGTGCATGCAGCGCCAGACGATGCCCAACAAGAGCCTTTTCATTTGGATGTATGTCGGCATTGCTGCCGAGATCGTTGATTACGACCATCGCCGCATTCGGACACTCCTTTTCGAACTGTGCCATGGCCTCCTGCATCGGTGCGATATTTCTACCCCACGAGCAGAGCTGAACATAATAGAAACTCATGTTCTTGTTTTCAAAACGCTTACGCCATCCATCATAAAGCGCATGAAGTTTCGAACAGTACCGGTTAAATTCCTTTGCGTCATGCTCTCCCTGATACCACAACATTCCGCGGCAGGCAAACGGAACCCACGGCGCAACAACCGTATTCCAATAAACCGCAGGCTGCTGATCGTCACGGTTGATCGCTCCGACGACATTCGCTTTTGTCCATTTCCCTTTTGGAATATGCTTCCAATTTGCAAGATCGGCAAGATCCGGACGAGAACGAGTCCCCTCCGGCGGCGTCCAGCAGTCAATGCCGGTAGCTCCGCGATAAACTCCCACAAGTCCGACAGGAACGCCAATCTCGCGCTCCACATCAAAAGCAAAATACAACGCCACGGCAGAAAAACTCCCGTCGTGCATCATGTTCTTCGGAATGGATGCGCGCCACTTCAGCTTTGACTGTGTTTTCTCATGCTCCTTCAAATCCCAATTGCCCGTCGGCGTCGCAACATATCGGATCATCGGGCGGTGCGTCATCTGCGCAATGAGACTTCCCTGGCGATCGCGATATCGCGGATTCCTGCCGCAGAGCGGCACTCCCATGTTGCTCTGTCCCGCGCAAAGCCAGACTTCACCTACGAGAACATCCTTTATCTCGACCTTTCCGGCCTTCAATGTACGCCCCTTGCAACTTGCCTTCATGGGCAAAAGATCCACGCGCCAACGGCCGTCAGTTCCGGCAACAGTCTCCATTCGCTGTCCTGCAAATTCGACAACAACTTTTTCATGCGGATCGGCTCGTCCCCATACAGGAACTTTTCGGTCTCTCTGCAAAACCATGTGGTCCGCAAACGGAGATGCCAGCTGAACGGCAGCTAGAAATAGACTAAAGATACTCATTGCTCAACCTTTTCGTCAATAAATCAATATTTCTGCAGAAGTTCAAGCATCTTCCGATCGAGCTTGAGTCCCTGATAATTTTCATATTCGACATCTTTGCGATTGCTGTCAAGAATACCCATCGAACCGCGGAAATTCCACATTGCCCATCCGATACCCTTCTCTTTCCAACGGCGCAAATTGTTTTCAAGCCAACGTAACGCAACATCATGCGGCGTTTTGTTACAGCAACCGACCTCACCCACCATCACAAACTGACCAGCATCAAGCACAGGCTTCCAATACATTGATGTCTTTTCGTCAAGGTACGTATCACCGGTATAGGCGATACCATCAGCAGTAACAAACGGCGATTCCTTTCCGAACCCTACAAAACGCAAATCACGTCTGCGCCCGAAGTCCCATTCCTGAAAGAACGGCAATACCGCTGTTTTTCCGAAAGCGGAGAGTTCCAATGACGTAATTTTCATCCAATCCCCACGTGCAAGCCCGATAGATAGACGTTTACATTCCGGAACATCAATCCTGACACGCTCCTTCAGCTCTGCCGCCCATTCTTTGCCGTCACCGCCAGCCCTCGCAATGAGATTTGTCCATTCGCTTCCTTCCTGCGATGGACGATAGTAATGCGAGAACAAAGTCTTTCCGTCTGCCTCCACAACAAGTTCCACTTCCCGGTTGAAAAGGCCAGTATTGAGAGTTAATACACTCTTGGGCACATCCAAGATTACAATCGGTGACTGCTTTTGGGGTTTTCGCGAACCGCAAAGGGGCGACATTGCAGGAGATGGCGGCCACATTGGAACAGGATCGGCAAAAGATTCTTTGATCCAACTTGCACGATAATGCGAGACACTCATCGGCGAATAGGCGTGATGGCTCTGACCAACCGGAAGCCCCAATGCGCCCAACAGAGGCTTGCGGGCCCATTCCAATCCATCTATCAATATGAACCTTTTCGGATCTTCGGCATGAATCGCCGAAACGAGTTTTTTAACGAGAGGCAGATATGTCTCTTCCGTTCCAGCGGAATCGGGTTCGTTGAAAAGATTGAAACTCAACTCATCGTTTGGAATGGAGCGATAACGGCGAGCCAAATACGCCCAATATGTTTCCATCGCCTTTTGCGCTGTCAGATCGGAAAAAAGAGGCCGTTTCGAACGGGGTTTCAGCTGCATTCCTGGAGCCGTCGCAAAGCACAGCTGGATATGGATTCCGTACTCCTTGCCCCAACCAATCATTTCATCGACAGACTGAAGCTTTACCGGATCAGGCCGAGTCCAGTCTGAATCCTTGCACCAGTAGCGATAGTCGAGCATAACACGCGCAAAATTGAAACCAAACTCATGCATCATGCGCAAGTCCGCTTCACGCCATTCTCCGGAAAAGCTGCCCTTGGCAGCCTTTCCTTCGATATTGAATCCACGCCAACGCTCCCGCGGACGCCATGTAGCAGGATTTTCAGACCAAACCTGAGCATACGCAACAATGACAAGCATTGACGACAGCAAAAATTTAAAACTCATGACCATCCTTACAATCTTCAAACTTTTCTAGAAAGTTTATGTCTCTACATTACCTGACCGTGATGAACATTCCACGGAGAACCAAAGCTATACGCCCATTCCTCGATTTGATTCGATAAGATTTGGACTCCGCTCCGTTCAATTTGAGACTCCATCCGGAAATGTTCTCCATGCCTGAACATGACAGATAGGTGCCAGGAAGGACAACAGTTCCCTGATTACCTCCCAAATACGTCACATCTAGCGTTCCCTGCTTGGCAAACGAGAATCCCTCAATCGTTCCCGCCCCATTCGCATCCACCTTGAGCGAATTCAACTCAGCTACAGTATCAGACGTCTTGAGCACTGCTCCAGATGCCACTGACACCGTGCTGACTTTTTGAAGCGGAAGCGGAACGTCGGCTGGACGCGAACGAACCTGAAAACCGGCGCCC
>JAFXEA010000140.1 GCA_017521065.1 Kiritimatiellia bacterium
GGATCGCTCGGGCTTGCCTCGAAATCGAAGATGAAGCGGAACTCGAAATCAGAACCGGGCACAGGACGCGATTCAAGCTTCGTCAGGTTCACACCTACCGCGGCGAACTTCACAAGCACATCCGTAAGTGCGCCTGGACGGTGGTTGAGGCTCATCATCACCGAGAACTTTCCGGAATCGGGGTATATTTCGTTGCGCTTGGATATGCAGATGAAACGCGTGTAGTTGCTCGACGTGTTCGAGATGTCCTCCTTTATGACCTCCAACCCGTACAGCTCCGCACATTCGCGGGCGGCGATCACAGCGACATCCTTGCGTCCCGACGCCGCAATGGCTGCTGCCGCGGCGGCGGTGTTCGTTGCTGGAACAGCCTTGATGCCAGGAAGCTGATGCAGGAACTCGGAGCACTGGGCGATCGCATGAGGATGGCTTGAAATCTCCTTCACGTCCTCAAGCTTCGTCCCGTGCAGCGCGAGAAGCACATGGCGTATGCGCAGCTTGACGGCCCGGACGATCTTGAAGTTGTGCTTCGCCATCAGATCATAGACGGCGGTCACGCTTCCGACGGCGGAGTTCTCTATCGGTAGAATGCCGTAATCGCACATGCCCTTCTCAACGGCGGAGAACACATCGTCGAATCCCTTGAAGTAGAATATCGTCGGGAAATTGACAAGCCTGCATGCCGCCTGCTGGGAATAGGAACCCTCAACACCCGGGCACGCGATCGACGCGGAGGACGGGAAGCGTTCGGAGGTCGATGCGACGGCTTCGGCGATCGACTTCACAAATGGGCATTCCCCGGCAAGTTCGGCGCGCTGGCGCCCGCGGGAGATGGACATCATTGTCGTGAACAGGAGGCGCGCCTCGTTTTCAAGCTCCGGCCCGACAGCCTTGGCGACTTTCGAGAGAATGCTTCGTTCACGGGCCGGATCCTGCACAGGGCTGCCGTTTCCACGCTTCACTTCGGCCATCTTTTCGGACGCCTCCATGCGCTTCACGAAAAGCTTCACAAGCTCATCATCAATTTCGTTTATGTCGTTCCTGATGGATTCCATGGTATCACTCATCTTCAGCCTCTCTTCCATGCGTAGGGTTTGATTGCATCAAGTTTCTTCATCATTGACGCGAACATTTCGGGCGTTTGGCTCTGCACACCGTCGCAGAGAGCCTTCGAAGGATTGTTGTGGACTTCGATTATGAGCGCGTCCGCGCCCATCGCCGTCGCGCCCATCGCGCACGGCTCGACGAGATGCGCATATCCCGTGGCGTGGCTCGGGTCGATGACGACAGGGAGATGCGAAAGACGCTTCAGCACAGGGATGACGGTGAGATCGATCGTATTGCGCGTGGCGGTCTCATACGTACGGATTCCGCGTTCGCAGAGCATGACGTTCGGGTTTCCGCTCGCCATTATGTACTCAGCGCTCATGAGAAGCTCCTGAAGAGTGGCGCACATGCCACGCTTGAGCAGGATCGGCTTCTTCGTCATGGAGCCGACCTCCTTGAGAAGATCGAAGTTCTGCATATTGCGCGCACCGATCTGAATGACATCCACATCGTTGAAGAGAGGCAGATGCTCGATGCTCATCAGCTCTGTCACGATGGGAAGACCAGTCTCCCGCTTCGCCTCAAGAAGGATGTCCAGCCCCTTCTTGCCAAGCCCCTGGAACGCGTAGGGCGAAGTGCGGGGCTTGAACGCGCCGCCGCGCAGCATCGTGGCCCCTGCCTCCTTGACGCTCTTGGCGACGCTGACCATCTGCTCCACGGACTCAACGCTGCAAGGTCCCGCGATTACCGGCATATCGCCGCCGCCAACCTTCACGCCCGAGCAGTCGACAACCGTGTCCTCCGGCTGGAACTTGCGGTTCGCCGCCTTGTACGGCTCCTGGATCCGCTGAACACTTTCGACGACGCTCAAAGCCTGTACAAGGCCAACATCCATCTTCGCCACGTCGCCGACGCAGCCGATGAGCGTCTCATGATGTCCCGCGCTTATGTGCGGCGTTATCTTGCGTTCCTTGAGCCAACCGACCAGGCTTTCAACCTGCTTTGGATCGGCATCCTTCTTCAGTACGATTATCATTTGTTTTTCCTTCTTTCGGATTTAGATTTTCGGGTAATTCTTTTTCTTGAAAACAAAAACGGCCTCGCTCTTCTCCGGAGCGGGACCGCATCAACTTGCATTCAGGCTACTACACCATTCAAGCACACGCGAAACCGCTCCGGCCGCTAAAGCCGAAGTAATAATAAAAGCGCGTAAACTCGAAACGGTCGTTCATACCTTGTTTTCCTAAAACGTCGCGAATTGTAGCACAACTCATTTTTGAATGCAACATCATTTTATCGATAATATTTTCGCTTGGCGGCGGCGAACTGCCTGATGCCGGCTTCCACCTTGGGATTCTCCTCCTTGTATGCCTTTGCCCAAGGTGCGGTCATGAAACCTTTCACATGAGAAGGATCGACATTGTTCTTGATGAACGAAAGCATCGCATCAGTCGCCTTGTCGTTGCTCCAGTTGGAAGTGCACGGAATCATGTCGAAACCTGCCTTGTCGAGCTCAAGTATTGCGGAGGCCAGATTTCCCTGCGACTTCCAGCTGTTCAGCATCTTCTCAAGCTCCGGCTTCCATTTCAGCTTCTCCGCCGAGAAGTCGCTTCCGTAGTACCACGGAACCTGAAGGACGTTTTTCGTCATGCGCTTGAAGAACGCCTCGCGTCCTCCACAGATGATGTCGGACCACATCATGGCACGGGAACCGTTCTTCTCTACCTGGTTGATTACGTAGAATAGATCATGCCACCAGTAACAGCAGGGACAGACCCTCCTTCTTCAAAACGCCAAACCTCTTCTTTCCTAGATCATTGTTCCCTTAACTGCAGGGACAGACCCTTCTATCATTCTAAAAAAAAAACGCATTTCTTCATTTCATTACTTGATTCATTGTCCTCTCAAGCGGCTTCAGCGGGGGCGGAGCGCTGACCATGCGTTGCGAATGTCTTCACCATTCCCAACACAAACTGCCTTACCTTCACTGCGACATCCCCGAAACAGAGCGCATGCCTGCCTGCCATCTCGCCCACAAACGCCCTGCTCCCGATTATAACGCCATTCACAAACCGCCCATCCCTCACCGCAAACCCTCCATCCCCCACACTCACTCCAAGCAGGGACAGGCCCTTCTTGGCCCGGGCATCGCCTTTGGCCGCCGCGCCAGGGGCGCTCCATTCGTAGTCGGCAGCACGGGTGACCAATCCCGCCCTTATCGGATTGCCGTGGATGTAGGCGACCAGATTGCGAAGATACCTGCCATCCTCCACAAGGACGCTCTTGAAACGTCCGCCCCACAATGTACCTTCATGGCGGTAATTGGCGTTGTACCATTGAGAGACTCGCTGCTTGAACGTTTTCATGAACTCGCTTAAGTCGCCCATCCTCAAGCGCAGCCTTTCAAGTTCGGCGGCAACGGCCATGTCATCGCCCTCTTCTCGGTATCCAGCAAGACGTTTTTCAAACGCCGCCCGGCGATCCTCCCCGTAAAGGACTCCCACCCTTCTCAGAATCTCGCTTTCAGGAACCTCGCCTTCCCGCTTTGGAACCCTGACGCAAAGATGGAAATGGTTGTCCATCACAACATATGTGATCACGTCAACACCGCTGAAATCGGCCGCACGGTGCATCATGTTCACAAAAACGCGCTTCTTTTCACCGTTATTCAGCAGAAACGCCTTGTTTGCGATCCTGCTCACAACATGGTAGAAGGCTTCGCCTTCCGCCTTGATCCTTGCTATTCTGGCCATTTCGACACTTCCTTTCGTTCCGCCGGGACACAATCGTCACGACAGGAGGTAAGATATCAAATAACCGGAAACGGAATGTCAA
>JAFXEA010000141.1 GCA_017521065.1 Kiritimatiellia bacterium
CTTGCCCTTTATGTCCCAGAGCGCCATATCGATAGCCGAAAGCGCGCTCATTAGCACAGGACCTCCGCGCCAGTAGGCATCGCGATAGTTCTCATGGAATATCCATTCGGTGTCGAACGGATCCTTCCCGATAAGCGCATGCTCAAGATCGGCAATCGCCCCTGTGAGCGCGTTCTCCTTGTATTCGAGCGTTCCCTCACCGATTCCGTGGATGCCTTCATCGGTCATCACCTTTACAAACACCCAGTTCGTACGGAAACAATCAATGACGAAAGTTTTTACCTCGGTAATTTTCATATCAACTCCTTAACTTTCTCTTTACTCTTTTCGCTTCACCCTTCACACCTCCACCACTCGATTTCGCTTGAAGGTGAAGAAGAAACTGAACATCATCAACAGGGCGGCAACCGCATAGAACGCAGCCATTACGCCGAAGCCGATCTCAAAACCGCGAACACCGAACTTCTGCGACAGCGCACCCATCGCAACACCCGAAAGACCGCCGAAGAAGAATGCGATCATGTTCAGGAGCCCGACCGCCGTCGACCGGAACTGCGGCGGCACAACGTCAAACAGCGACGCATGGGTGTTGACCTCGAAGAATACACGGAACACGCCATACGCCGAAGCGGCCACAAGCAGCGTCACGAACGACTGGGAAAAGCCGATCCAAAGCAGCATGGGTGCGCCGCAGAGAAGTGCGATTATCTGAAAGCCAAGACGGAAGCGCGGCATTCTGGACACAAACCTGTCCGTCACAATTCCACCGAGAAGGATCGCCCCGAACGCAAAGAGATGATGCCACAGCATGACCCCTTTCCCGGCCTCGCCCACATCAATGGCGAACTTCTCGGCGGCGAACTTCGGTGCCCAGAACAGGTATGCGTTGTTCACGAACACTATCGCAACAAAACCCGCGGTTGCGCACAACGCGGAAGGATTGCAGAAATAAGCCCGGAGGGATTCACCAAAACCAATCCTCACTCTCTCCTCTTCACCTTCAACCTTCACCTTTTTTCTTCCTTCACCCTCCCCATCTTTCAGCGCCCAGATGAACATGATGCCGAGTAGACACCCGGCCGCGCCGAACGCAATGAACACGCTGCGCCAGGAATCAAGAACTCCAAGCAGCCAAGCAACCACCAATCCGGACACCATAAGTCCTACATACAGCGCAGCCTGATGGATCGAAAGCGCCAAAGAGCGCGTATTCTTGTGATGCACCGCAATAAGCGCGTAAGCGCTGGGGGCATAGAAGCTCTCGCCGACGCCGGTGGCGATCGAACGGAAGAAGAGCGCGCCCCAGAATCCGCCGATGAACCCCATGCATACCGTCATCAGAGACCACGCTATCAGCGATAGCGTTATCAGCCACTTGCGTGAACAACGGTCTCCCACAAACCCGGCAACAACAGTCATGGCTGCCAAGGTCCAGGAAAGCGTCGTATTGATCCAGCCGATCTGAACGTCAGTGAGCCCGATATCCTTCTGGATCGGAATCGTCAGAAGGCCAAACAACGCCCTGTCCGCCTGATGGAAGAAGAACGCACAGCTCAACATCGCAATCAGCAGCCATTTGTACGTTTTCATTTTTCACCTCTTCCTGTCATCGCCCTGGAAATGCCGGATCATTTTCCGGCACGGGTGGCGTACATTGGATATGCCACCTCACGCACCGCCCTTATCGTTTCAGGATAGGGGCGGTCGCAGATATCCGTCCAGCCGACCTGAAGATATTCGCCGTCAAAACGTCCGGTCGTGGCCTGATCCGCAAACTGATGCCAATGGACGCCCACGATCTGCGGATTGCGCAAGGAGGACTCCACATAGCGCTTCAGCTTCTTTGCGCGATCATCCTGATTGAGAGCCTGCCTCACACCGGTTCCAAAAGGACCACGGTCCGTCGCACCGAAGTGGAACTCGCCTATCATGACCGGAACGTCGACATTGCCGGGAAGCCTCCAGCCTTCAAGCGACTCGGCGTATATGTTATAGCTCACCACATCGCAGTATTTTGCACAGGCGGCAATAGTCCAAGGACGGGCACCACCGGCAAAGCGACATCCCAGATAAAGCAGATCCTTGTCGAACTCCTTGACGGCCTCACGTGTCCGCTTGAAATACTCTTCAACGACGACAAGCGTAAACTCTTCAAGATCCTTGACCGCCCCATTGCCTGGCAGAAGTACCGAATGAAGAAGATCGTTCCAATCCGAATAGGAAGACTTCCATACAGCGTTCAACGCGGCGACATCTCCATACTTTTCATTGAAGAACTTCACACATGCCGCCTTCGCCGGCTGATCTGCCGGAGACTGCAGAACCCATTCCGCAAGCTGTGCGGCATATCCGCCCCAGTTGATCTCGTTGTCCACAAAGAAGCCGATGCACCACGGATCGTGCGCCGAACGGTCATGCTTCTGAAGCGCCTCAAGAACGCCCTTCTTGAAGGATTCATCCCAAGGATCCCTGAACTTCCACCACATTCCTGACGATGCCGCGATCGACCGCGACTGACATTCGACGCGCTCAGCGAACGGCGTGCGGTCCATAAGGCATATCTCAAGATCTGATGAATTGGCGATAGTGTTCACACCCCAGCTCCTGAGACGGCGATGTGCAGTGTCAGCGAATTTTTCGTAGTATTCCTCTCCGTACTTGCGATAGAGGTTGGCGGACGAGAAATCGTAGATACGGGTCTCGCCACGCGCGAGGAAGAATGGATAGAGCAGATTGTCGTGCGTAGTCCAGAACTTCGAAAACGGCGTAGCGTCCGCTGCATCGGGAGCAGGTGGCAATTCAGCAAAGAAGCAGTCGCGATCCGGGATAGAACATCCACGGCGTGGCGTTGCCGTATCGCCGTTCATAGGCGTCATGCCGGAGGAGGCGGTCACGCGCACCGGGCCGAACGACCAGAAAAGCCGCCCTTCTGGATCAACCAACCACCACTTCCCGTCAACCTTCTGTGTACGGAAACGTCCTGTCGCATCAAATTGCGGACCTGCCGCCCATCCGCCGAACCTGTTGCGATCCGACGGACCTGGATTTGCGGCAAGATCCTTCTCCTCCTCTGCGACGGCGGCCTTGAGATCAGCATCGCTGAGCGTCTTGCCGGGCCATTCGCGATGGCGGAACTGTCCGTAGCGGTCAATGCACGGCAGGAAGTCCTTTGTGGCCATATTCATCCACGGTTCACTGTC
>JAFXEA010000142.1 GCA_017521065.1 Kiritimatiellia bacterium
GCGAGATTCCTGCGCTGATTGGTGAGATCCCCGCGGATGGACCTGCCCATGAAGCCGGAATGAAGGCAGGGGACCGGGTTGTTTCTGTTGGTGGCGTTCCTGTCCGTACGTGGACTGAGATGCAGACGGAGGTGCAGATCTCCGGCGGCAAACCGACTGAGTTCGTGGTTGAGCGTGAGTCTGTCGGCAAAGTGAACCTTACGGTCGTTCCTAAGCGTCATGAGGCAAGCGGAGCCTATTTCATCTATGCGCTTTCGACCACCAACCAGGTCAAGACCGCTGCATGGATGCCGGCGCGCAACCCTCTCAAACAGTTGCAGTGGGACGTAATGAACATTGTGCGTGTGCTGAAGGCTCTTGTGACACCCAAGGAGTCGAAGGCCGCCGCGCAGGCGCTTGGTGGACCGGTGATGATTGCGCAGGGGCTTTATACGCAAGTGCGCAATGATGTATGGGATGCATTTGGATTTCTCCGTTTCCTTTGCATAAATCTGGCGATACTCAATCTGCTTCCAATACCGGTTCTTGACGGCAGCATAATAATGTTTTCGTTTATTGAGCTAGTTACCAGGCGCAGATTGAGCGGGAGATTCATAAATCTGCTTACGCGGATGTTCATGTTCCTGCTGATTGCGGCAATGCTGTTTCTGGTATATCGCGATTCGCTCAGGACATGGCGCATCCATCGTTCGGCGAAGACCGTTGACGCTGTGGAGTCGGCAAAATGAAGCGTTTTTGCGAAAACCTTCCCGTTCTGCTTGTGTTCCTGACGGTTGTCGGGTTCTCGTGGATATTTGGAGGTGCCAGTGGTCCGCATCTTCTGCCTGTCATGCCGTGGCTGTGGGCGTTAGCACTTGAGACGCTGCTTTTCTTCCCGCAGCGCCATGCGCTTGAAAGCATCGCTGAAGCCCGTGGCCGTGTATGGAAGGCGCTTTCGCGCGATCCAATCACATATGTGGCAATTTCATTCATGCTCATGCTTGTGATGCCGATTTTCAATCGGGGGCTCTGTCCGGTGTGCGATTACCCGATGATTCTTTCGGGTGTCGATCCGGCGCCGCCGATTCCGTATTCACCGTTCTGCGTAAACATACGCGAACACATTGGCGTGATGGTGTGGTTTGTGCCGGCTTTGACCGCTATGCTTGCCGTCCGCCATGCGCTTCTGCGTTCGGGACGCCGTGTGCTGGTGCATCTTCTGGTCTGGAATGGTGCGGTGCTCGCATCGCTCGGATTTCTCCAGCAGGCTACGGGGGCAAAGGCTCCGTTCTGGCTCGACATTCCTGATCCGGTTCATTACTTTTCCTCTTTTGGCTATCCGAATATGGCAGGTGCGTTTTTCGTTGCGCTTTTTGCCGTTTCCGCGGGGTTGTGGCAGGATAACGTGCGTCGCTATTTCAGATATGTCAGGGAGAAAAAGACAACTGAGGTTGAAACCAATCCGGACGAAAGGCTGTGTCCGCAGTGGGTGAAGACGCATTACATGCTCATCCCTGTCGGACTTACGTTCTTTGCCTCCCTCGCAACGCTCTCCCGCGCCGCCATCATGCTGGCGTTCGCGATTCTTGGGTTCTGGTTCCTGTATCTTTGCCTTTCCCTGTTCACGCGCCACAAGAATGTCAAACAGGTGAAGCTGTATCTGTGGATGATTGTTGGCGTAATTGCCACGGTGATTCTTGTGTCGGTATTTGCGCCTAAGGAGTTTACGGACGAAGTGACCACGCTTTCTCCGACTTCCGTGGCGGACCGCATGACCGGCAAGGCCCAGTACCATACGCGTGTGGCGACTGAGATTTTCAAGGATTATCCGCTGTTCGGTGTTGGCGGATGGGGGTACAAGCACTTCTGCCTCAGCTACATGACCGATGCGGAGCGGAAGCAGCTTCAGACGGTTGGTGGCGTGAATGTCCACAATGACTATCTTCAGATACTTTGTGAACATGGTGTCGTTGGCGGATTCCTTCTCGTAGCAGTGGTGTTTATGCTGTTCCTGCCGTTTTTCAGTCATTGGGGTCGCAGACTTAAAGTTGCGCATTTCACCAAGGGCAAAGATCTGCCGCGGCCAACCGCTCTTTTCTGCGTGCCTGCCGTTGTTGTCGGTGTGCTGGTGGCGGCGGTGGCGAACCTCGTCCATGCATTCGGCGATTGCGTGTTCCGCTCTCCTGCCGTGTTGACGCAGTTCCTTCTGCTGCTAGCCTCGGTGGAAGGGTTTCTGCAAGATGGCGAGGATGGCAAATGAGGTCTTCGTCTGGGTGTTCCGGACGGCGAGGCTTTTTTGCGCGGCTTATGGATTCAGGACCGGCCTTGCCAACGGACGGCATATTCTGCAGCGTCTGTGGATATTGCATGCCTTGTCCATATGGAGTGGACATCCCCGGCATATTCTCGCTCTACAATGATGCGGTCGATGCGAAAGACTCTTGCGGACGCAAGTTTTTGAAGACTTACGAAGAGACCATTCCGTATCTCCGGCAGGCCAACCACTGTATTGAATGCGGCATATGCCTGTCGCAATGTCCGATGTCTGTGGATATCCCCAAAGAGATGCGCCGCATTGATGAACTCGTCGAGTCGTTCAAGGTGAAGGAACTGATGAAATGACGAGACGGGATTTTCTTGGTGGTGGCGTTGCCTTGGCGGCGGCGCAGGCGTTTGCAAATGGAGATGGTGTTCCGGTTACCAATCCCGGTGTTCCGGAACGTTCAGTGCCTATCGTGCCTGCTGGAGCGGGAGGGTTCAGTGTCTTTCGTTCAAAATGCATTGGATGCCAGCTATGCGTGAAGGCTTGTCCGGAAAGGGTGTTGCGGCTGTCTGATCGGCTGGAACGGTTTCCTTTGCCGGAGATGGGTTTTGAGCATGGCTATTGCCGTCCTGCCTGCACACGCTGTGCCGATGTGTGTCCAGTAGACGCAATAGGGAAGATGTCAGAGGAGGAAAGGCTTCGTACGCAGATCGGACGGGCCGTGTGGCATAAGGACCGTTGCATTGCCGCAAAGGAGAATGTCAGATGCACGGCTTGCGAGCGACATTGCCCCGTTAAAGCGATAACCCTTGTGGAAGGTGTTCCTGTCCTTGATTCCGCCAAGTGCATCGGGTGCGGCGCCTGCGAAAATCTTTGTCCCGCAAGACCGCTTCCGGCTATCACCATAGACGGGATATGATATAATGGTATGTGTTTTTAAAGACGCATATAACGATATGATGAATACTTTACATGTGGCAGATGAAAGTGCCAATAGAGAGGTTGGAACGTGAAGAGTAAAGGTACCGAGCCGCCAAGCCTGTTCGATAATCTGGATCTGTTTGCGCAGGCGGCGGAGAACGAAGCCGAAAAGGGCGAACCAAAAGAGGAAAAAACGGTGGAGGAGGTGTCAGAAGGCACATCTCCGGTGGAAACGTCGCTGAAAGGGCTGACCGGGCGCGGTCCGATGCGCGATCTCTATGATTTCAATTTCCGTCAGTATTCCGCGTATGTGATATGTTCGCGGGCAATCCCCGCCATTGAGGACGGTCTCAAGCCGGTGCAGCGCCGTATCATGCATTCCTTGTGGGAGAAGGATGACGGAAAGTACACGAAGGTTGCGAACATTGTCGGTCACGCCATGCAGTACCATCCGCATGGTGACGCATCGATTGGCGATGCAATCGTCGTTCTCGCGAACAAGCTCTGGGGCGAAGGACGCGGATATCTCATCGACGGACAGGGCAACTACGGTTCGCTCTATACGGGCATGCCGCATGCCGCCACGCGTTACATCGAGTGTCGCCTGACGGAGCTCGCCCGCAAGGAGATATTCAACAAGAAGACCACCGACTTTGTCCCCAACTACGATGGACGCAAGGAGGAGCCTGTCTATCTCCCTGCTAAGATTCCGCTTCTTCTGATGCTTGGTGCGGATGGAATCGCCGTCGGGCTTTCGACCGCCATTCTGCCGCATAACTTCATAGAGCTTCTTGAAGCTGAGATAGCCATAATCCAGAAGAAGCCGTTCGAGCTGTATCCGGACTTCCAGCTTGGCGGTGTGATGGATGTATCCGAATATCAGGACGGAACCGGCAAGGTGAAAGTCCGTGCCGTCATTGAGGAGGCGGACAAAAACCGTCTTGTCATTACGCAGTTGCCATGGGGCGAGACCACTGATTCCATATCCGAGTCCATCGAGGACGCAATCAAGAAGAAAAAGGTCAAGATCCGCAAGATCCACGATCTCACTTCGGCTGACGTCCACATCGAACTTGAGCTTCAGGCGGGCGAGAATCCCGCGAAGGTCAAGACTGCGCTCTACGCTTTCACGTCCTGCGAGAAGTCTATCGCTTCACGTCCTATCGTTCTAGATGGCGGCAGACCTAGGGCAATGACCATTACGCAGATACTGCAGCGTAATGTGGACCGTCTTCTGTTCCTTACGAAGCGTGAACTGGAGATACGTCTCGACGAGCTGGACGCGCTATTCCATGCCCGTACGCTTGACCGCATCTTCGTTGAAGAGCGCATATACAAGCGCATCGAGAACGAAAAGACGTATGAGGGTGTGCAGACTGCGGTTCTGGACGGTTTCAAGCCGTTCCGCTCCGAACTTCGCCGCGACGTCACATTGGAGGACGTGGAACGCCTCTTGAAGATTCCGATCCGTCGCATCTCCCAGTTCGACATCGACAAGAACCGTGACGAGATCAAGAACATCCTTGCCGAGGAGGATGAGGTCCGGGACAATCTTGCGCATCTGCGGGCATTCACCGTGAAGTATCTCAAGGGTTTGATTTCGCAGTATAAGAAGAAATATCCACGTTGCACGCAAATATCTAAAGGGGCGTTCCAGCAGGCCGACGTACGTAAGCTCACGGCCAGTGAACTGTCGGTTAAGTTCGACAAGGAGAACCACTACATCGGTACTGACCTTCGCGGTGCGGATGAGCTTTTCAAGTGTTCTTCGCTCGATGAGATCCTTTGCATCTGGAAGGATGGACGCTTCAAGAAGATCCAGCCGCCGGACAAGTTCTTCGTGGATAAGGACATAATGGAGATATTCCTCTTCCAGCAGGAGAAGGACCGTGATCGGGAGTACACTTGCGTGTACGAGGAGCCTTTGTACGGATTCGCCTACGTGAAGCGTTTCACTTTCGGCGGGCTGATCCGCAACAAGGAATACCGTCTTGCTCCGCCAAAGTCGAAGATACTCTACTTTGCGGACGGATGCCCGGAACAGCTTTATGTGAAGTTCAAGCCTGCAAAGGGACAGAAGATACATCAGCAGATGTTCGATCCGAAAGAGGTTACGGTCCGTGGCTCGTCTGCGCGTGGCATCCAGATGACTACCAAGCCGATAGCGCGCTGTTCCGCGAACAAGGGTTCCTGGTGGGATGAATCTGAAGCACCATCCAAGGGCGTGCTCCTGTAGTCTACGGCATAAACAATAGAGAGTAGCTTGGAATAACAAAAAAGCCGCAGCAATGCGGCTTTTCTAATGGTTGCCTCATAAGGACTCGAACCTTAACAAGCAGATTCAGAATCTGCGGTGCTACCATTACACCATGAGGCAATGAACCAAAAACGGCGCATATTGTACCATATGGGATTGTGTAATGCAAGTGGATAGAGTAAAAAAGTTTTTTATTTTTTCTGCTTGCGTCCGAAACCGCGATGTGCTATAATATGCGGCGTTTTTGAGAAACAAAAGCGCCTGTAGCTCAACTGGATAGAGTATCAGACTACGAATCTGAGGGTTACAGGTTCGACTCCTGTCAGGCGCGCCATTCTCAAGGCACCAGATTGCGGGGTGGAGCAGCCTGGTAGCTCGTCAGGCTCATAACCTGAAGGTCGTTGGTTCAAATCCAGCCCCCGCTACCAATTTACATGTCAATGTCCATTTTGGGTGTTGGCTTTTTTTTTTTGCCTGAAATTGATGGCCTGTATTGTGGTCTTATGTTGATTTGCGTATTATGAGTGGGGCGTCGAGTAGAATTTCTCTGTGATCGTTTTGCGGATAGCGGATGCGTGCGAGAAGGGTCTTGAACGCCGTTTTCGCGATCAGTCCGGCGGGTTGGCGGATTGTGGTAAGTGGCGGTACGGATGAACGGGCGAATGATTCGTCATCAAATCCTGTCACTGCCACATCTTCGGGTACCCGTTTGCCGATGGCTTTCAGGCTTTCCACAAGCATTGCGGCGGCTCTGTCGTTGCCGCAGGCGATTGCGTCCGGACGCCGTCGCGAACGGAAAAGGACGCGGAGAGATTCGGTGTCGTCCGGTGGAAATCTCAAGGTGCTTACGCCGTCATCCATTCCGCGCACTGCGACTTCGCCTGCGATTCCGAAAAGCCTGTTCTCCCAGTTTGCGTTCGAACTGATCTCTACTCCTGACATCATGAACGCGATCTTTGTCCTGCCGTTGTCCAGCAGATGTGCGGCGATGCGTCGTCCTGCGCATACGTTGTCCACCGCCACAAGATCACAGTCAGAACGTTCAGGGCGTGGTGAAATGTCCGAATCGATGAGGACGACTGGAGTTTTCGTGTGCTGGAATATGCTCAGTATCTCCTTGTTGGCGTCAATGTGTTCAGGATTCAGGTGCGGACGGAAGATTACTCCTTCGACCCTATCCACCGCGAGTTTCCTTGCTGCTTTTCTGATGGATTTCACAATTTCGTCATCAGTGGTGCGCCGTGAGGTTTCTAGACGGACTCTATAGCCGAGCTTTGCGGCGTTGTTCTCCAGTTCGGATTTCAGGGAAGAGAAGAAGCTTGCGGATGAGAAGTCCGGTATCAGCAGCCCTATCACACTGGTTTTGCGTTCGCCTTTTGGGGTTATGAACGAGCCTTTCCCTTTGTGTTTTTCGATGAGACCTTGGCTTAGGAGCAGCGCAAGCGCCTGGCGGACTGTGTTTCGTGCCACACCGAATCGGTCACACAGCTCCGGTTCGCTCGGGATTCGGTGATCAGCCGAAAACTCCCTTTTCTCTATGCTTTTCTTCAGCGAAGAGTATATCTCCAAATACTTCATGCAACGGAGTATATCAGAGTGCAGTACGCCTGTCTATACAGATGAATACGAGCCAGAGAATTAATCCGAATAGAATTCTCATTTACTTCGCTAACCGTTTTTGATACCATTTACCGCTGTCGGGACAACTGTGTGCATCGAGGCAGTTGGAGGAAGTTGGAATGCAATGCCAGAATTATTGCTTGCTTCGATAAGACAGGTGAAACAAAGAAGGAGAAAGCCATGGATAGGACAATAGCGAGACATCTTGCAAAACGCGGAATGATGCCTACGAGACCTCTAAGAGGGGATCTTACCTTTTCGGAGCGTAACCCTGATTTCTTCAAGTGGTTCCATGAATCCGTGATGGGCTTCGACTCCGAGGAATACCGCCGTGAATTCTGGAGGGAGGCTAAAAGAACCGGACACACGATAGGTCATGTGCCCTATGGACTGAGAGAGTATCACCGCAGGAGGGATTCTCGTCTGGAGGGTGCCGCAATCGTTCTGGAGTTACTTGTTGGTGGAAGTGCGCTTGCCGTATGGCTCATCCGTCGGATGGTGGACAGACACATACAGCGTTTGCGCCGTCCTACATATTACGAAACCGAGCGCGCTAGACGCATTGGCATGGCTGAAGAGCGTCGACGCATCCGCAAAAGGCGCACCACTAATGCAATGCCAAGCAACGAGGAACTTGTTGAAGCATTCAGTAAAGCAAAAGATTCAGCTGAAAATATGATTCGTTTTGGATCCCTCGTTGAAGACCTTGAGTGCTATGTGGACAACACGCCATATTTCAAGAATGGACAGCTTATTGGGCGAAGAGGAGGCATAAGGCGTTATCTTGAGCGGGAAATCCCGGAGCTGTACGCTCGATACAAGACGGTGATGAAATACAAAGCTTTATCGAAGAAATTCCGTCAGGCGACAGGTGTTGCAGACCCTGTTCCCGCCGCATCGATTCTGCCTGAAGGGAATGATCAGGGGCGATGTCGAGACGATGAGAATTCAGTTCGGAATGAAATCTTTGTAGGGAGTGAAGGTGAGATTAATCAGTGGAGGGGGGGGGAAGCAGCGGGGGCGGATGCGGCGAAGGAGATTCTGGAGGCGTGTGAGGGGACGGCGGTGTCGCTTGCGGCACAGCTTGAGGCAAGGTTGAATCCGGCATATTCACCTCGCATGGCAAATGAAAGTATAGTAAGTAAAAGCAGGGCGAATGACAGTTGGGTAAATCAAAGGACTCGACCATGTTCTGCACAAGATTACAACTCAAATGGCAACTCCATATGTTGCAAATCAGTTTCATGATCTGTCGCATATTGCATTCGCGATAAATTTAATGGTCGAGCTATTATCATGCCATAAAGAACGCGAAGTCCATGCAGGTTCAGTGGTAATGCTGCATTAGCTTGACTTGTCTATACAGGTGTTGCCTGTTTAATGTCAGGTGTGATAATATAGGGGTGCTTTTATGGCAAGGAGTGAAATGGAGTTGATATGGAAAGAATAACAGTCTCATGTATCGCATCATTGTTTATGGTGGCGTCTTATGCCGCGCCAAGTGTCAGTGACGTGAGCTATTCGCAGAATCCTACTTCAAAGGTGATGAAGGTGACATACACCCTTTCAGGGGAGGCGGGAGTGCCGTTGCTGGATATCCGCACGAATGGGGTTTCAATCGGGTGGGGTAATCTGCGCGGTGCGTACGGTGACGTTCATCAACTTGTGCAGCCGGGACCGGAGAAAACGATATATTGGCATCCGGAAAAGGCATGGCCGGGCCGTTCATTAGCCTCTGGCGTCACCGCGGTTGTGCGCGTATATCCCAAAAACAATCCGCCGAACGTCATGGTCGTCAATTGCGAAAAACCATATAAAGGGCGAGGGGATGCTGTCCAGTATTTCGCATCGTTTGAGCAGCTCCCTGAAGGGACTGTGAATTGCGACAAGTACAAGACGGTGAAAATGGCGTTCCGCAAAGTTCCGTCCGCCGGAATCATCTGGCGCATGGGGTCGCCTGCATCGGAGAAGGGGCGTGATGCAAATTATGAAATCCAGCATAAGGTAAGGCTCACATCCAATTACTATCTCGGAGTGTTTGAGGTTACACAGACGCAGTATGAACGCTTCATGAAAACCAATCCGTCGATGTTCAAGACCGATGGTGCAATGCGCCCGGTGGAGATGGTGTCCTGGGAGAATGTGCGCGGAAAAGCATCGGTATGGCCCGGCGAAACACGTGCCGCCGCATATGCATCCGTCACCGCATCGAGCTTCTTGGGTTTGCTTCGCTCCCATGCGGGTGGAAATCTGAAGTTCGACCTGCCCACGGAGGCTCAGTGGGAATTCGCCTGCCGTGCCGGATCGGGTGCAGCGTTCCCTGACGGAACGAGTCTTGCTGCAGGTTCGGAGGCTTCCTGGCCGTTCCTTGAGACTCATGGTCGGTACAAAAACAATTCCGGTGCGGATTCAAGCGATGCCGCAAATACTCTTTCCACCAATGATGCGACATCTGTGGTCGGTACGTATCTGCCAAACCGCTGGGGATTCCATGATATGCACGGAAATCTCTATGAGTGGACCCTTGACCTGTATGCGGCGTATGACACGTCAAAGGACATAACGGACGATCCTTGCGGATCCGCGGATGTTGAAGGCGCAGGGGGGACGCGCACGACCCGTGGCGGCAGTTATCTGTTGCCACCATCATCAGCAAGATGCGCCAAGCGCTACCAAAGCGGGCACCCCGGAAATGGAAGCCGTCATTTCGGATTCCGCGTTTGCCTACCGCTTGAATGAACTGCTATTTTCAGAAAGGAACAACAACATGAAGAAAATACTTATCCCGATGATTGCCGCCATGGTCGGCGGATATGCGTTTGCCTCAGTTCCGGTGATAACGCCAGGGTCTGTCACATTCAAGCAGGATTCCTCTCGCCGTGTGACCATTGGCTACGAGCTTGAAAACGAAGCAGCCATCGTCACGGTGGACATTCTCACCAACGGTGTGTCCATCGGCGCCGCAAATACGCGTGGGATGTACGGAGATGTTCATGTAAAGGTCGAGCCCGGAAAGGAAAAGAAGGTATATTGGACACCTGTCCGGTCCTGGCCGGATCATGTCGTTGAAGATGGATCCATGACGGCGGTGGTCAAGGCTTGGGCGACAAATGCGCCGCCGGAATGGATGGTGGTCAATCTCGACAAAACCTATGCCGGACGCGCTGATGCCGTGAAGTATTATGTCTCGCTCGACCAGTCGCCTGATGGCGGAGACCTCTCCAAGGAAATCTATAAGACTTCCCGGATCGTGCTCAAACGGATTCCTGCGGCAGGAGTTCCGTTTTTCATGGGATCTCCCGCAGATGAGCTCGGGCGTGCATCATCAGCAGGAGCTCAATGGACCACAGAGGACATCCATTTGGTGACGCTGTCTTCCGATTTCTACATTGCTGTGTATGAGACCACTCAGGCGCAATACAGAAAGATGTATGGCGCACCAAGTCAGTTCTACTTCATGAAGGACGGCGATTGCCGTCCTGCAGAAAACATGGGCATCGACTATGTTCGCGGAGCATCATCGTTCTGGCCGGGGGAGACCCGTGCGGAGGCTTATGCATCCGTAGCTGAAACAAGTTTTCTTGGTGCGTTGCGGAAACATGCCGGAGGACAGACGCTTTTTGATCTGCCCACGGAAGCGCAGTGGGAGTTTGCCTGCCGTGCCGGTACTCATACGGCGCTTTATACCGGAGTGGATCTGTCAGACAGAGCAACAAGTCCCGAGCTCGACTGCATTGGTCGCTATGCCCGCAATGACAACAACGGCCATACTATGATGACACCAGGCAATACCACAGTCGGAACGGATGCCGCCACATCCGTTGTCGGTTCGTTCCGTGCCAACGATTTCGGTCTTTACGATATGCTCGGCAACGTGCAGGAGCTATGTCTAGATTGGACGCATGAGTATAGCGGTGATGAGATGGATCCAACGGGTCCGGCGGGGGATTCTGACTCTAAGGGCATATGCCGCGGCGGTGCGTATTGCTTCGACGCTTATGCAGTGCGTTCTGCGGCACGCTATCAGCAGAGCAGGAGCGGCGGCAGCCGTGCGACCGGTTTTCGCATTTGCGTACCCCTGAATTACTGATGGAGGTTCGTCAATGAAAAAACTTCTGTTGATGTCTGTGTTTGGCGCGGGCGGTCTGCTTGCCGTACAGGTGAACGACCTTGCGCCAGATTTCGACAATGCTATTGTTGATGACGGCTTCTGGGACACGACCGGACATCTTCCGCTGGAAGTGACGGAAGCGGCAAGCGACACGGCGCAGTTGGCTTCACTCGATTCGATGACTTCCGGTTCAGGTTCGGGAGCAATCGCGCTGTTCGATTCCCGGGAGACGACTTGGAACGAGTCTGACGGAATTGCCAGATTCACATCGCGTCCGGTTGGCACTGTGATCAACCTGCGCTAATGGGAATAGACTGTATGAAGAAGATTTTTGTTGCATCTGTATTTGCGCCGCTTGCGCTCGTCGCCGGAATGGATCGTACGAAGCTCAATGTCGGGGCCTACTACCTGAAGCCATATGCGCAGACGGAGAAGCACGTAAAGGATGCGAAAGAATGCGGAATCGATTTTTTTGTCTGTCTGGAAACAACGAGAGAGCATTCTGAAAAAAACGTTCTCGATCTGTTTCACAAGTACGGGATCGGCGCCTTTGTATCCAATGTGATGCCAAGCTGGCATGGTGGGCCGACAAGAATCCACCGCAGTTTCGAAAAGGAGGCGCCGCTTCGCCATTGGCTTGAACGGGGAAACAGATATTGGTACCGAAACCATCCTGCCGTATGGGGGTTTACCATCGGCGACGAGCCGGGCGCGTTGGCTTTTCCCCATTACAGGGAGGTCATATCGAGAATGCAGGAGCAGCATCCGGACAAGCTCCCGTTTTTGAACCTTCTTCCGAATGTTGCGCCCAAGGAGAAGCCCGACATGCCGTTTGACGCGGCGGTGACGAAACTGCACAAGGAGCATCCTAATCTTGCTGCGCGCGGCCCCGATGCGGCACCGGCTGATTATGAAAATCTTCTTGTGTATTACCAGGCACGGAACTATGAGGAATACATCCGCAAGTACTGTGAACTGGTGCCGCTCGACTACTTGAGCTACGATTTCTATCTCTACAAGGGGCCGAATCGTCGCATTGCGATGTCGTTTGAAAACATGAAGACGGTGGCGGATGCCTGTCGCCGCACCGGACGCGACTTCTGGTCGGTCATGCAGGTGAATTCGTCAGACAAAAGCAAGCTCATCAGCGTTGACGGCTTGCGTTATCAGGCGTATCAGTCGATGGCGTACGGCGCAACAACGCTTATATGGGCCTGCTATACATATGGTTGGTGGCACCATCAGGTGCTGGACGAAAAGGGTGAAAAAACACCTCAGTACGAGAAGCTGAAAACCGTCAATGCAGAGATACATCGGTTCTCCGATATATATATGGACTATCGCAATGTAAATACGCATCTTGTGGGTGACTATGAGAATCCCAACGTATATTTCCGTGCGCCGGAGAAAATTCTGTACTATACGGAAAAGACTGGCACCCAGAAGTTCACTTCCGTTCTTGACACCCCCGATTTTGTCGGTGTGCGCGCATCCGGCAACGAGGCATTGATGATAGGTGAGATGGTTGGACGTAAAGATCCCATGAGCAGGGCTCTTTTCATTGCCGCCGCAGACGATCCCATGGAAAAAGAACCGCATGAATACGAAATCCTGTTCAAGCCGCTTCCTGGTCGTCGCATTCGAGCGTTTGGGCCAAATGGCGAACTGCCGATATCGTCTGGATCGGATGGATACGCGTATGTTTCGATCCGGTCGAACGGTGCAGTGTTGCTCACTTCTGAGATCCGACCGAAATATTCGCGAGGCCCTTGGGCTGACGTTCCGTTGGATGTAACGCCGAAATCTTGGCCGGCGGAGGATGTAAAGCCTGAATCCGGAGTCAAAAGCGTATGGATAGAGGGTGAGGATTACAAGGGCAAAAAAACCAGGTTTTTCGCTTATTACGGATTGCCACAAAACGCCGCTGAGTCGAAGAAGTGTCCGGCGATGGTGCTGGTTCACGGCGGTGAAGGAACCGCTTTTGCAGACTGGGTGCGACTCTGGAATTCGCGCGGATATGCCGCCATCGCGATGGATACGTGTGGTGCGATTCCGCCGAGGGATCCTGTAACCAAGAAGCGCAAACGGCATGAATGGTCGGGGCCGGAAGGCTGGGGACGGTTCTCGGCGGCAAAAGAGAACATCAAAGACCAGTGGACATATCATGCCGTCGCTTCTATCATCCGCAGCCACAACTTCCTGTGTTCGTTCCCGGAAGTGGACAAATACCGGGTTGGTATAACCGGCATATCCTGGGGCGGCTATCTGACCTGCATCGCCGCCGGCGTAGATGACCGCTATCTTTTTGCTGTTCCGGTCTATGGTTGCGGATATTTTGGATATGCCTCGCGCTGGAAGGAGCAGCTGGAACGCTTGGGCGATACCGGCCGCCGCTGGCTTGAACTTTGGGACGCAAGCGTATATCTGCCTGAAGCGAAATGTCTTTTCTACTGGGTGTCGGGCAAGGACGATCCGTTTTTCCCGTACAATTCGCTCAGGAAATCCGCCTCGCTTATTAAGGGCACTTCCATATTCAATGTTGCCGATCATATGGTGCACGGACAGAACGC
>JAFXEA010000143.1 GCA_017521065.1 Kiritimatiellia bacterium
CCTTTGCGGTAAACTCACCGACCTTCACTCCATCAAACGCAAGCTCGTACGTGCCGGGGTGAAGCATCTCCACCATGAATATCTCCTGATTGAAACGTTCTGTAATGGGATAATGCTTATCCGCAGACTTGTAGTCGGATGTCACAGGGAAAGGCAAGGCCTTTGGAGCATACGTGAACGCCACGCCATCCTCTCTAACATCGACACGGGGCACCACCACATTTAAACAGTCCGGAAGCTTCCTGCCTTTGGCGTCCTTGTGCCTCTTGCTGCTTGCGGCGAAGGCAACGCCGCTCTTCGCATCAATCGCGACGCGCGCAACAAACGGATCAATGTGCATGGCATCAACCAGCAGCATGGCCGTCAAGAGGCCTTTAACCTTGGACGATGCATCCTTTGCATTCTTCACATAGCGTCCAGGATTGAACATGACGTCATCCATACTCTTCGGGTACGGGGTGAGACGGAGCAACTGTTTCGCCCCTAACGCAGCCCACGCCTTGGAATCGACCGACGCATCCGCCCCATCGGAAAACACCAGGACACGATCAGGCTTGAATCCCCGGATGCCGTTCCTGTTCCCGCAATCCTCCAGCGCAGCAGCAGTGACTTTCGCGTCCGAACCCGGATAGCGGGTGCACCAGAAAAGCTGCAGCCAGGGGGCGACCGAAGAATCCAACACCCGATTCCCTGTCAATACGGTGCATTCGCCGCCGACAAACCGCGGAACGCCACCGGCATTGCAGTTCTTCATGACAAAGTCACGCATGAGGTATCGACTCGGATACACGCCGCCGCCATGATTCCCCTCAGTCTCGTGAAACTCGACGTTCATGTGTCCGCAGGCCTTGAGTGACGCCGCCAGAAGCGCGTTCTCCTCGACCCGCGCCTTCAATTCGATGTCCCTGCCGCCGGTCAGAAAGCAGCACGGCGGCAAAGCGTTTGTGGATGCATGGTACAGAGGAGCCCACTCGTCCACCTTCGGCGTAAACCGCGGATCACCATCATTGAATCCGATCTTGCGGACATTGAAATGCTTGGTCATCTGCCCGGTAAGAGGCATGATGCCGGCCAGATCCGTGGGCTTGCAGCCGTATTTCGCCAGCCATCTGTAGTCCAGTCCGACCATCGCCGTGAGATATCCGCCCCCCGAAATGCCGGTGACAAACACCTTCTTCGGATCGCCACCGTAGCGGGAGATGTTCTTGAGCGTCCATGCAACCGCTGCCGCCGCATCGCTTACAGCCTGTGCAGGGGTGGCGTTGGTGAGCAATCTGTATCCACCGGAAATGAGAGCAACGGGATCATCCTCACTTGCCTCCTCCGGCCATGAAAAAGACCCCTTGTTTCCCTTGACGATTCCGCCACCGTGAAAATGTATAACCGTGGCGAAGTTTGTAACTCCGACCGGCAGTCTCATATCGAGCAGACATCTGCTCTGGGCGTACTCACCTTCCTGCGCAAGCGACTCTGGAGAACGGTACGGTATATTCCGCTCAATCCTGTATTCCAGACCGAACAATGCCGATGCCGATATTACGGTTCCAAGAAGCGATACCTTCCTGAAATCAGAGGCTGCCGTCAACCAATTCATAATTTGCCTTTCTCGTCAATTGTCAAAACATGGACAGACTGCATCTCATTCATTTGACTGATGAGAGGCAGCCTCGCTGTAATTGAGGGTAGATTCCGGAATGACATGTCACTTCACAGAGAAGAAAACAACCTCAAATACGGGTGTGTAGTATATACCATACCCGTCAAAATTTCAAAGCATATGCCACGTCAAAAGTGAGCTTCACGCTCCCATTTCTCATTACTTACCGCCTAACACACACATCTGCACGTCAAGCGGAGCGAGGAACATCTCCTTCGAACCGTGGCCATCGATATTGAGCGTGCACTTCTTCACGGAAGTCTCCAGCGTATTTATCACAAGAAGCCAATCCCTACCCTCGTGTCGCCATGTACGCACGTACACGCCGTCCGGAGCTCCGCCGACGGCGGGTGCCTTTTCCGTGGAGAGGAATACATCGGTATAACGGGCGAACTCCCCGTAAACACGGCAGACCTCCGCCCAACGCGTTTCGAACGGCACAACCTTCTGCTTCTTGCGAAGTCCGTTGTAGTTATAGGTGCACACGCCGTTGGCGCCCGCGACGGCACACTGCCATACCATGTTTCTGATCTCAGCTTCCGTAGGTGCCCGATGCTTGACACCCTTGAAAACCTGATAGGCGCTCCAGTCGAAGATCTGCGGAGCCTGCCATACGGCCTTGCCAAAGGTGTCGCGACGCGTGCTCAAGGTCCAATCGGCGACCATCGAAATCGGCTTGGGCTCCTTTCCGGCGACCGGATAAGGGTCTGTCCCCATCACATCGTAAGTTCCGGCGTACTGGTTGATTTTGCCGATCTGATAAAGCACCATGAACGCCGGATGGTCGGGATCGATGGCGCGCACATGGTCATAGCGGACCTGAAGCTTGTCGAGCCACTCCGGACCGAGTTCGTCGTTGATGTACCAGGCGAGAATGGCAGGATGATCCTTGAACGTCTTGACGTGGTTGTCGACCCAATCGTATTCCGTCTTGTCATCGACGATCTCTTTAGGGCAGGCCGGACGGCCAAGCAGAACATCCTTGATCGAATAGATTACCTTCTTCCCGGCGGCATGGAACCTGTCCAGCTGTTCGCGCGTCATGTGTCGGTAGCACATCACGGTGTTGAACGGACTGTTTATGATATCCTCAAGCATCTGATCCGAATACCAGGATACATATATCGAAACAGGATAGAACGGCTTGCCCTCCACGAGAAGCCGGTTGGTCTTGTCGATGCGGACCTTCCAGTCAGGCATCTTTTCGACACGGTTGAACACAAGCTTCCGGCTTTCAAGCACCTTGCCATACACATCCGCGAGCTTCAGGGTTATTTCCGATCTGCCTGCCGGGAGCGTGGAAACATCGATTTTCGTCCGTGCAACGCCGCCGGCAATCTCTGCCGGAACAACACTGATCTTCGCCGAAGCGGAGGTATCCCGTTTCGTCAGTTTCGCCATCCATCCGCCGCCCGCATTCGGAATCTCGAACACCGCCTTGTACCCTTTGGACGCGAACTCCTCCGCCGAGGCGAATAGCGCCGAGGAAAAAACCGCCTCTCCGTCGATAGCTGTATCTCGGTAGATGCTCGAAACAAGCGCACCAAGAACCGGTCTCTCTTCCGGAATGCAGGAGATATCGTCGAACCATGCCGTACCCGTGCGACCGCGCGAAAGGTAAGGTGCGATTTCGCACTTCACGGCATTCGTGGGCACATCCACCGTGAACGATATCTTCTTCCACTCATCCACGGTTCCGCGCACACCATGCGCAGAACCGCTTCCGAGCCATTTCCCGTCAGCGGCGACGCTGCCGACCGATATCGTTGCGCCAGCGCCTTTGCCGTCCACATCCTTCGTGCGCACCCACGCACTGAAACGGTAGCGCTTGCCAGGTTCGACTTTCACGTCCTGGGTCGGAAACGTGTACGGATCTTTCTTCTTCACCGAGAACTTGAGCGCCGTCGATCCGTCACGCCCCTCTCCCTTGACGTATGAATACGTCTTTGAAGGCGCCTTCCAGTCAGCCGCCTTCCCGTCATCGGTAAGATTCTCGAATCCGGGATTGAGAATCATATTCGCCGTTGCCAGTAAAACTCCAACAGTCATTGTCGCCATTGCTGTTTTCTATCCTCTCTTGTTTCGTTTGGACACCCGCCAACCGCTAATCACTTGCCTATAACCTTCATGTTGTTTTAAGCCCTCACAGCCCTAATGCAGAATCTGCAAACCGTTTTCCACATTCCCCACTCCCTACACCTTCTACACGGCTTGACCATGAACCGCTAATTGCCAACTGCTCTCGGATCAACAACATCCTTCCAGATC
Source organism: Kiritimatiellia bacterium (assembly GCA_017521065.1). Taxonomy (GTDB): domain Bacteria; phylum Verrucomicrobiota; class Kiritimatiellia; order RFP12; family UBA1067; genus UBA1731. Next base: position 3,926 of record JAFXEA010000143.1, read on the forward strand.
ACCTTGATCTTGCCGCCCTTGGTGAATGTGACCGGCACCCACGCGTAGCGTCCATCTACGGCGTTCTTAGGACACCACATGTCGAACATCGCGATATAGTCGTCATCCGCAACCTTCAGTATGAACGTGGACTGGCAGCCCCACGTCCGTTCCGGGCCGAGCCCGTTGGCGGGGTTTACACGTACGCACGGATTTTCAAGACGCTCCCACGGACCCATGATCGACCGCGCACGGTAGGAACGCGCAGGATTTGACATCCATCCGGTGCATCCCGAACCGATGAGGAAATACCATCCGTCCTTGAAACAGATTGCCGGAGCTTCTGTTTTGTCTCCGTCTGCCATGACCGACTCTGTCTTGGTGTGCGACAGATAATCGTCGGAAAGACGGATGATGCGCATCGTCTTGTTGTGGTTCGACGAGAAGAAATGGTACGCAGCACCATCGTTGTCCACAAACACGGTCTGGTCGCGGCTTTCATAACCGTTGGGCTGAAGCGACTTCAAGAACCTGTAAGGCCCCGTCACTTTATCCGCAACAGCGATGCCGACACGCGCAGTCTTGTATCCCTTCCCCTTCAGCTCAAGATGGAAGTACATCACGTACTTGCCAGTCTTGGCGTTGCGGATGACCTTTGGACGTTCGATTATGCAGCCGGACTCAATGTCGTGACCGACCTCGTTTGTTACCGAAAGCGCGACACCGCAGTCTGTCCAGTCCACAAGATTCTTCGACGAATAGCAATGGACGCCCACATAGGCGCGGTTGCCGAAATCACCGTAGATCTTGTGTTCACCGAACCAGTACCATTCGTCGCCGTCCTTGAGAACGCCGCCGCCGTGCGCATTGATGTGATGCCCCTTGTCGTCGAACCACAGTCCACAGTTCATATTCCCGCCAAACGCCGCCTTCGCTGCAACCACGCAGACGCACACCATCAATGCAAATAAACTCTTCACTTTAACTCCTAACTCTTAACTTACAACTTATAACTCTTAACTTACCTCAACACCATCACCGTACCGACCCTCGGCGTACCGACGATCGCAAACCATCCGCCGTTCCAGAGTTCGGAAGACGGAGCCATTTCTACAGTCTCAATGTATGGCGAAGCGGAATCCGGAGCCGTAATTGAAGCAACGCACGTCCATCCGCCGTTGACCGAATCGGTGCAGCGGTAAACCTTCACATGGCGAACATCTTCAATCTCCGCAAGTGCCGGATCGTAGTGGAACTTCAGCTTGAGCGTCGAGAAGTTCTGCTTATGCGAATCGGCAAGATTCTCGTCATCAACTTCCGGAGTCGCCGTCTCGTTGAAATATCCGATACGCCAAACTGCCGAATGATGAATTCCCTTTCCTGTCGGCAACCCGGCAGGGATGTCATCGCGATCAACCGCATACAGTTCAGAGAACACGTAGGTACCTGTCTTATCCATTGTGTTTTTATCAAAATCATAACGGAATGAATTGACAAGTCTCGGAATAGATAATGTGGGATAATCTCCAATCGTGGCATGAGCTTTAGTTGCACGATGAAGGCTGCGCGGCATAAGAAGGCGCCCTTTGTTCGTTGCATACCAACCATTTGTTCCGCACCCATTTTTACCGTAATTCTGATTAACGCAAACTCCGGCACGAGAGAAATCAAGGTCTCTATTTATCCCCATTCCGTCTGCGGTGATTTTTCCGTAGAGATAGAGACCGCCCCAGGCATCTCTACCGATGGACTGATAATCTCGCATCATTACTGTCGGATTGTCGAAACCAACAAAACCGTATCCAGAAACGGAACCTGAAGAAGAATCAGCATCCACGCCAACTGTCAAAGGGGTAGATGGACATTCTGCAAGAGAAGCCAAATACATCTTACCTCCTCTCATCACGCAACGACCATACGAACCTGATGTACGCCCGAACAAGACATTCTGAACATTAGTGATTGTACCCGAATCAGACAATACAAGTGTTCCATCCTGTCCCTCAATGCCTCGTATTGCACCGATTACCACATTAGTCGCTGAAACGATGCCATTACCTGATACTGTTAAAACACCTTTTTTATAAGATTCTGTTCCAACTCTCAACTCTCCCTCAACATTCAACTCTGCATTTCCTGAAACTGATATTTCACCTGTAGACGGATTATAGCAACCTCCAATGGTATACACATTAGTGAAACTGGCTGGTATTGACAACTTTGCCGTACCGTCAAGTTCTATTCGCCCGGTCGACATATATTTATTTCCCAACCTAATTTCTTTACCCATCACCATATCAGTTGTTCCATTCAACCGAAAAACACCAAGTGCGCGATTATTGTTACCTAAAATAATATTTACCGGATATGATATCATGGAATGGTCAACAATTTCAACACATCCGGTGGAATCAAGACCTCCAGCCACTATCAGTTCGCCTGAATGCTCAATTGCACTATTCCCCCTTAACACAATTTTTGCATCTACATACTGTGCATTACATATATTCAGAGATGATACTGTGATTTTAGCATTGTCAGACATCTCAATGGCAGCTTTTACTTTAGTAGAATTTCCTAATTTGAGAGTTGCATTGGATCGACCGAAAGTACTCGACCCGCTCATCTCCAAGATTCCTTTCGCACTTCCTCCTATTGTTATGTTTTTGGAAGTTTTAAAAGTTGAATTTTCAGTCAAAACCAACCTGCCGCTTCCATTAGACTGGATACCACGCCCAATGTAAAGAGTGCCATTTTCTGCACAAACGACCTCTCCCGCATTAGTCATGCACGCAGGAGATCTACCACCAATGTAAAATGCGTACTGATCAGCCTTTTGAACTTCAAGTTTAGCGCCCTTATGATTGTAAAATACGGCACTTGGATTAACCCCCTTCCACATACCCAAGTGAAAATTGCGAGAAACAACTACTGAGCCGAAATTTTCAAACAACGCTTTTCTAAACTCCGTTCCGGTTCCATTATCATAAGTCTCAGAGTCATCACTTACAGACATAATAAGCTGCCGTAAAACCATATTACCCTTGTTAGTGACTACTCCGTCAGCTCCATTATTGGCACCAACAATCATATACTGCTTATTGTCACCAACAACTTTCACTTGGCCACCTTCTTCAACAACAAGACGACCGACTCCAGATACATTACCGATATAAATAGGACATTCCCCTGTACCATCAATATTCCACGTTGCACCGTTTTTGACAGTAACAAGTGCATCCGAAGCTGTTCCGCCATCCTCTGCATTCGTATGCCCGATGTACACGTTGCCTTCCGTGGATTCAGACTCAGTGAATGTCTTGTTGTTGTAGTACACATCGGCAAAGACCGATGCCGACAACATAACAGCCCACGCCATTATCGCTATTTTCTTTTCTTTCATGGTTTTTCTCCTTTTCTCTAAACTCTAAACTCTTTACTCCAAACTCCTCAAACCGTCTCTCCGCGGATGAAAACCGGGGAGACCTCGCCTGAATTGTACTTTCCGGTACGCAAACCTTCAAGCACTATTTTGGCAAGATATTCGCCGTCCTCCGCCGCATTTGCCTCCATGCGGGTAAGTGGCTTAACAAAAATCGGTCCGCAACCGCAGTTGACATTCGCCCAGGTCACAACCCCGACATCCTCGGGTATCCGTACGCCCGCCGCCTGAAGTGCCGTGAGTGCACCCATTGCGAGATAATCGTCCTGGAAAAACAGAACGTCCGGCAGCCATTTACGCCCTTCCTTCTCCAAACGGGCCGTAAATGCGTCAGCGGAGGCTCTAGCAACCTGTGTTCCCGGAATATGACGGCCGTTTCGCACGACCACCTTCCATTCATCCGCTGCAATTCCAATACCTTCAAGAGCATTACGCACATCAACCGGGTGCTTGGAATCCATGGAAATCTGAAGCACGGATTTAACGCCGTTTTTCCTGCAGAGTTCCACAAAGCCGCCGACGGCGACATCATTTTTGCGCAATACCGTTCCAAGACAGTTTTTGCAGGAGTCGAGCACCGTCTTCGAAAAACGCACAAACGGAATTCCCTTGCCTGAAAGCCACTGCGATATCTCCGGTTGATCATGCAACTGCACGGTCACATCGATCTGATGATGGATCATCATTTCAAGCAACGAAAAATCGAAGGAACCATCCTCTTTGCGCAAAACCGTCGCGACCAGCGGAAGATATCCTTCCCTTGTAAGCATATCGCGCAAAACGTCGCCTACAACGGTCAGATACTGAATCGAACCGCCGCCCGGAACCACGATAAGGGTCTGTCCCTTCCACATGGGACTTTTACTGTCGCACACGACAATTCCGATATGCGGACGCGGACAGACCAGACGCTCTTCTTTCAGGATTCTAATCGCCCTTGAAACCAAAACACAACTTATGCCCGTCATTTCGGACATTTCGCGTATGGGCGGCAAAACATCGCCCGGAGCATAATAGCCGGTACGGATTGCCGTGCGCAATGCATCAGAAAGCTGCACAGCAAGAGATGTATGCAACGTCCGATCCACCTTGAACGGCGGCAATCTGAAGGCTTTCCTCATAAACGACCCGCATTATATCACAATAATGACAAACCATACAATAGGAAACAGAATCAATCGGCCAGATCAAGATACAGGCAATGAGAATATGCCTTGGACTAATTTCACGACAAACGTAATTTAACGTTTAGTCTATTTCCTGTATTTTAAGAAAGATTCATCCATCACTCTTATTCCATATCAAGATTACTGCGCGGAAGATATCCACTAAATACCGTAACTCTTGAAATAATCGAGCCTCGTCCAGCGTGTTACACTGGAACAACGGGCGTCCTACCTGTTACCTTATTGCAGGGTTCCTTCAAAATCAAGGAAAAGTGTTCAATTAATCGTATATTCACCCACTCTTTTCAACTTATCTAGACCTTTCAAAAGGTCCTTGTAGAATTCCCGCAGAATCCTCTTCATATTTGATGTCAAAAAGTCTCTCCAAGTACGTATTGAGGCGCTATCACACTGCCATCAGGAAACTCTCCCGTCCGGAGATAGGACAATACGCATTCAGCCACCTTCCTGCCATGAGCCGCAGTATCGACCTCAATTCTGGTAAACGGCTTCACAAACACCGGTCCGCATCCACTTCCCTTGTTTGCCCATGTTACGACACGCACATCTTCGGGAATGCGCACTCCTGCGGTGAGAAGTGCGGTAACAGCGCCTGCGGCGAGATAATCATCACCAAGATAAAGAACATCGGGAAGCCAATCCCGTCCTTTCCTCTTCAACAGGCTCCAAAACTCATCTGCCGCCTTCTGCGCGACGGTCAACCCATCAACGGGTCTGGATTCCTGAAAATCAAGGAGCCACTCCTTTACCGATACACCTCTCAAGCGCAGGGCCGGAACAGCCGACATGGTTTCCCACACGAATACCTGAAGAACATCCTTTACCTCAGAACGGCAGCAATGTTCGGCAAATGCCGAAAACGCATCGCTTGAACGATTAAATATCGTTCCTACGCAATTTTCGATATCGCATCCATTCCCCATGGTAATCCTGACAAACGGAACGCTGTGATTCGACAGCCAGAGGGATATCTCATCCTTGTCATGAAGCTGTACCACAAGGTCAACGCACTGACGAAGCATGGTCTGCAGAAAAGAGAAATCAAACGACCCATCTGTCTTTCTAGGCACGGAGGCCATGAGAAAAAGATATCCCGCCTCCGCCAGAGCATCGCGCAACGCAGCTCCGATGACATTTATGTAATGGTTTGCGCTTCCCGGCGGAACAACAATCAACACCTGCCCTTTCCAAAGCGGTGTATCCGTTCCGCATACGACGCTCCCGATTTTCGGACGTGGATTTATCAGCCCTTCATCAGTAAGCTTGGCTATCGCCCGTTCCACGTTCACGCGTCCGACATCAAGCATATGCGCGAGTTCGCGTATGGGCGGCAAAACATCCCCAGGCTTGTAGTATCCGGTAACTATCGCCTCACGGAGCAATGCGGCAATCTGTTCTGCCAGACAACCGCGCCGCCCCCTTTCTAGCTTAAAAGGAAGTGTCTTACCGTCCATCATCAATCACATCGTGCAATCTCAAATCTATCAAGATCCACATCTCCCTGCACAAACAAACACAATCCATCCATTGTTGACAACGGTATCTTCTGAAGTTCCGAGAAGTCATAGTCCCAGATATCATACCATGCCCAATCGACTGACACCTTTTCTCGAGGCACTTCCATGCGTTTACGCCCCTTCGACTGAGGCAACCAACGCACCTGCAATCCGGCTGCAAATCCATATTTATCTTCGGCGCAAAAACGTTTCTCTACCTTGGCCTTTGGACGCAAACGCACTCTGACACGATACTTTGCCCCTTCATCCACGGCTATCTCACGAATCGGGAATTGCCACAACCTGTCTGACGAGATGTATGTCATGACATTGGTGGATATTTCCGTACGAACGGAAGGCTGTGCCGGCGGCACCCATTTTGACAGACCTTCGAAGTGATTGACCAAAACAAGATGACGGGTCTTGTAATTCTCGGCAAACGATATGCCGCGCCCCAATTTACGAGCTTCTGCGCGTCGTGCAACAATTTCCGCAGCGAGTGACCGCAATGATTCCATTCCGGCAATGTGCGGAGTGAGATTTTCTGCCGCCCAAACAGTCTTGTACTTTCTTTCATATGCACGCTTTAGCCTTGTGTACAAGACAGACAACGCACTCATGCGGACATTGTAGCTGCGAATTGCATCTCCCTTTACCAAATCTTCTGCTTCTCGCCAAAGTTCCGTCCAGTGCTTGAGCTTTTCGTCTGTAAGCTGCGGTTGGTTCTCGCTGTAAATCCCAACTCCCGACGGATAGGAGTCATATATGTCATTCCCCGCCTTCTTTATTCCGAACTCGGAGTAGAGTTCGTCAAAATACCTTTTCACCAAACGGGATGCAGCACCATAATACCCTTCCATAAAGCCGTCAATGATGGGTTCGACACTCTGCTCGGGATTCCACATGAGTTTCGACTGCAGGTAGCATTTCAACTCTGCAAATTCCGCGTGAAAACCATCGCCTCCACCTTGCGAATTCAGCCAACGGGTACCGCATTCTTTGAAAAGCCGATAGTTTGGAGCCATTGAATACACATTGGGGAAAGGAAACAGGTAATTCCTGAAATTTGTGCAATAGTCGTAGATACGGACATTGCGGCAAATCTTTCCCCAACCACGCAAATATTCCAGAAATTTAACCGTATTCTCATGCTTCGTAACTTCAAATGGCAGTCCAAAAGAACATTCAAACGAACAGAGCACTACCATTACATTATTGCGAGGACGCACATTCTTCGGTGGCTTGCGCGACCACTGATACGCAAAGGTCGTAATCATGACATTTGGAAACTCCTTGCCGACCTCTTCGGCAACGGCATTTGCAAATTTGATATTCGGACCTGCCATGGAACCCTCTGCCTGAAAACAGGCCGAACACTCTGCACATTGGCAATAATTCCCGCAATCGTTCTGCGCAATGCTGATTGCGTTTGCATCAGGCTCTTTACGCAATATCTCCTTGACGCGCAACGCAACAAACTTCATTAAATTCGTATTGGAAAGGCATACCTGCCATGGCCATTCCGCGCGGCGCTTACCACTTATCTCACAATACCACTCCGGATGTGCCATAAAGTGTTCTTTTGGAGGTACCAGTCGGCTCACGCCATTATCATACGCCAGCCCTTTGGCGTACTTTATGCCCGGACCACCATAAACAGGCTCTATGCTTCTTGAATTAAACCGCATCTTGGCGGCAAAATCCCTCGAAGCCCTGTCACGCAGGGGATGAACATGCCTCCAACTTGCATCACGGGACTCAAATGCAGGGCGCTCAGCAATATCCAATGCTCCCGAGACGGAAAAAGTTTCGCAACTGGGAATATCTTCACACCACGGAGCATACCACTTGCATCCTCCAAAACGCTCAAGAAGTTCATACACACCGTATAGAACTCCACGTCTGCCGCCACCGCATATCCGAAGCTTAGAACCTTCAACTTTCAGCCTGAAACCGTCAGCCTTGAGCTTAATGCCTGCAGTATCTACTGCATTATCGTAATACTCGAGTACAACCGACTTGTTGAACGCCTTTGAAGGATTATTGACAATCGGGAGTTCAACTCCCGTCATCCTCCTCGTAAAGTTCTGAAGTTCCCGCGCAGCATAGCGAACAGCCTCATCATCCACATCCTTCACTACAATGGAACAATCTGCCCCTCTCCCACGTTTTGCGATTACGAACGGATACACATCCGCAATCGCACCGAATGCCAGTACGATGATAACAACAACACTCAACAATGTTGCCGAGATTTTCCTCTTGCAGCAATACATGTATATGCCTTTATGCTAAATTACGTTTACTGCAAAGGAATCACAAGCCTTATCGTACAAGTAGCACCTTCACCCGTAAGCAATCCCCGATTTGATGCACTTGTACAGTCTGATGCTCCACATCCATGTTCATATTGGTCAGCCCATGCACGTCCGCCGAATGCTCCCATGCATTTATTCTTATAATTTCCTGAATTCCCTGTATCTGCTTCATCCTGCATCGGTCCTGTAGGATCCCATACTGGTTCAGACGTTCGTTTAGATGACTTATCAAGTGTCCATTCCCAGCAGTTGCCATGCATATCGTACACACCCCAAGCGTTTGGAAGCTTCGTTCCCACATCGTGATATACACCACCGGAATTTTCGACATACCAAGCCACCTTGTCCAAATCAGCCTTCGTATCTCCGTTGCAGTATTTTGTCGAGGATCCGGCGCGGCACGCATATTCCCATTCCGCTGCAGTGGCAATGTCCACCATGACCCCGCCAAGTTTGGGACGAATACCATTTCCAATTATACCTGCCACTTTATCATGTCCATTAGACGGCCAGTTATATTCAGAACTGCCGTTTGGATCACCTCTCCAATTTCCAAAAGTATTGCGTCTTGGGAACGCTTCTGATTCATCTGTGACACTGTCCCATGTCGAAGGACGCAACCGGTTGAACTGTCCTACGGTGAATTCATATACACCAATCCAATAATCGTAAGAGAACGTAACATACCTGTACAGACTTCTTTTGGTCGGATCATTAGTATCCCCCTGCCGCCATGTCACGCCCTTGGCCGGAATGCGACGGAAGACAAGCCGCTCTGTCTTATAGATTTTGTTGGTGACAGTCAGCGGAATCTGCTCGGCGTTGGGATAGTAACGGTCGGCAAGACGATCCTTCATGCTGGCGGACGTACGAATGTCGATCACCCAGTAGTTCGGCGGCGAATTGGTGGACCATGCCGTTATCTTAGCCGTAACCTGCGCAGCAGGAAGCGAGAACTCCGGCATTTTCTCTTCATTTGGCTGCCAAAGTATCTTGCGATTGCCCTGCGAAACAATCCTGTTCACATCACCGGAAAGTGTCCAGAGATTGCTGCCGCCGACACTTACTCCGTTTGTGAGAATGTCAGCCGTGATGATTGCGGGTTCGGTATCTCCCGCAGAAGCCGGTTCAAGCTTGTAGGATATTACGACCGTGCGCGAACCATCCTGTTTTACCGAGACAGAGTCCGCATCAATCACCGGAACTGCGGCAAATGCACTTGCGGAAATCAAAAAAGCGATTGCTGTTGTTTTCATTGAATAATCCTTTCAGTTTTAAATTAACGCACAAAAAGCCTAAAACCTTTGCGATAAGTGGAAAGATCGGTAAGAAATGCGATATTCCAGACTCTCGAATTTGGAGTATTGTCCAAGCCTGTCATTTCGGCAGATTTATCCTGAGCTCCACTCCTTTCAAAGTTTCCTGCGTAAATGAACGGACCCGTTGCAGGATCAACTTGTGCCAGTTTATTGGCAAGTTCCTGCTGTTCCGCAGTAAGCCCCCATGCTTCAACCGCACACAGAGTACCGACCGCCGCAATCAGCGCGAACACCGTCTGCCGCATACAGAACGCATGCCGCTTAACTCCAATATTCGTTTCTTTATTCATTGTGCTTTCTCCAACAACTCCAAATGCGATACATTATAGGACAATAGGGACAATAAAGTCAAGAAGAAACACACTTATCTAGACAACCACATCCTACCACTCTTTTAAAAGGATATGCCGATGAGAGCGACTCGCTTGCCGGGAAATGCGTACTTTCCGGCATAATCCTTGCCCTCCATTTGCTTCACCTCCGCTGAACGCGGCGGTTGATTCTTGCAATGAAATCCTCAAGCTTTTCGCTACCCTTCCACAGGGGCAGGGTGACAGGTTCCAAGGGTCTGTCCCCATCGGAATCCGTCATGGAGATCCCCCGCAGACGCAAAAGAAGGGATGGATCGCGCACCATCGCATCCGCAAGAAGGTAAAGGACAGCGGCGATGTGCTTGCATGGCTTTGACCAGTCAGGGCAGCTGCACCAGAATCTGTCCACACCAAGTTCAGGATATGGGGACAGACCCTTCTTTGAAAATAGCTCCTCGACGGAGGTAGGCATTTCGCCGGCAAGTATCCGCCCTACGGTCATGTTGCCAAGCTGCTCACGCACATTCACGAGTGAGCCATCTCCGCCAATCGCAAGCGGCGCAAAATCTATCTTAACAACATACGGATCGGGTCGCGCACCAAGCACGGTCGCCTCGACGTGCGTCCCCATAACCGCAAGTGATGTAACCTGCCCATGTTCAGCGTAAACCTTGCCGCGCCCGGCACGTGCGCCTATGCGCATCTTCTCTATGCCGCGCAGCCAGCCTTTGGCCCACCACGCGCCACGGGGCAACGCCTTGAGATACTGCGCACGGAAACCGCTTGCGTTTCGTGGAATCCGTGGCGCGTATCTCTTCTTGCTCATGGGTAAGACCCGGGACAGGAGTCAGCCCGTCAATGTCATTCTCCGGCAACGCCGTTGGCGATGCCGAACGCAAGACCGCGAAGCTCTGCAAGACCGACAAGGCGCCCGCCGTAGTCGTAGCCGCTGTAGCACTTGCGTACACGGTCGATCTCCATGTGGCGGCCATGGTCAGGACGCACCACGATACCTTCGCCGCGGCGCTTCTCCTCTGCGAACAGGGCCTTGATGAGACCAATCATATCGACCTTGCCGACCAGATGGCTCTCGGACTCGCGGAAGATTCCGGGAGCCTCATGCTGAATGTTGCGGAAGTGGCAGAAATAGATGCGTTCTGCGAATTCCTTGAAGATTGCGACCTCGTCGTTCTCGATGCCACCGCCGAGCGAACCCGTGCAGAGCGTGAGACCGATGTGGGACGACGGACATTCCTTGTACATCTGACGGATGTCGGCGGCATTCGAAAGGATGCGCGGCAGTCCGAAGATTGGCCGGGGCGGATCGTCCGGATGGATTGCCATGTTCACACCCGTATCGTCGAGGACAGGGGTGATTTCGTTAAGGAAGTCGTACATGTGCTTGCGGAGCGTAGCGTCATCGATATCCTTGTACGCTCCAAGCTGATCAAGGAACTGCTGCGGCGTAAGGTCATCCACTGTGCCGGGCAGTCCGAGAAGGATAGAATTGCTGATGCGCATGCGCTCGATCGTGGGAAGCTTATCCCAGAAGAAACGGGCGCGCTCCTTCAGCTCGGCATCGTACTCCTGCTCTGCGCCAGGGCGCTTCAGGGCGAAAAGATCAAATGCCGCCACCTCAAGATGGTTGTAGCAAAGGACGTCCGAACCATCGGCCAGCACATAGTTGAGGTTGCTGCGCGTCCAGTCCAGAATCGGCATGAAGTTGTAGCACACCGTGCGGATACCGCACTCCGCAAGGTTGCGGATGGTCTGCTTGTAGTTCTCGATGTAGGTCTTCCAGTCACCGGAATGCTTCTTGATGTCCTCATGCACAGGGACGGACTCAACCACGCTCCACTCCATGCCTGCGGCACGGACGGCATCC
>JAFXEA010000144.1 GCA_017521065.1 Kiritimatiellia bacterium
GGACAATAAATCAGACAATTCGCAGAATTTATCATTGCCCGGATCCTCATCTGCCCCTCCTGCTAAATTCAAGCAATCATCAGTCTTACCCGTCCCACTGTTCAAATTCAGGTGCGAAGCACCCTTGCCCACACCTATCATTTCTACACGTTCTACACGATCTACACGGTTAAAAATCCCGACTCACCCACACCCAACTCAAAACTAACCTTCAGGCCATTCGGCAGGTTCTTTGCAAGCAAAACCCACCTCTATCAAAGATCATTCATCGCCCACGAGCGATATAGCCGACTTCACTTGCCTCCATCGGCTTAAATTCAATGCCCCATATTATACGCTTTCCGCTCCAACATGGCAAATCAACATCAATACTCCGTTTTTACGACTTGGAATTGGCGATTTTCACATGAAGCGTCATACGCCGTTGCGTACGCTGCCGAGGTCCTTGGATAGGATCACGCGGCTCCTCCTTTCATCCATGCATTACGCCACGTAGAATAAAAGGTTTTGGCTTTGGTTAGTTATGGGTAAAGGGAGAAGAGTAATGGGAGATGAGAATGAAGAGTGCTTCGCACCTTTGAGACGTGTGGGACAGGAGGGACGCGCAGGACAATAAATTCGAGCAATTCGCAGAATTTAGCATTGCCGGATTCTCGCATGCCCCACCAGTTAAATTCAAGCAATCATCGGTCTTACGTGTCGCATACACAACCGCAGTCCTTATCAGAATCATGCGGATCATCCTCTAAATTGGGACTATCTGTCAGTGCCGTTCGATCTTGCGTTCGACGGAAAGGCCGGACGCCCTATCGCGGCAGACGAGCAGGTAGTCGCCAGCGGCATCATCGATGTTGGTCAATATGTCCACCGTGCATGACCCGCCCTGCAGACACACCCAGCCCGCACCGTCAAGTTCGCGTCCGGAAGCATCGTAGAGACGTATCTCTGCAGGAAGCAATGCTTCAACAGGTCTGCCGCTCGCTCCAACAGCCGTGAATGTCACGCGCACCGGCTTTCCGGGATGGACGGCTCGTGGCGCATCAACCTTGACAGATGCGATGCGATCCTTCAGGAACGCAAAGATGCGTCCGTCATTTGTGGAATACCTGACCGGAACCTTGATACGCCCATCGACGCGCGAAAACGCAGTTTCGCCGCCTCTGGAAAGTTCATACACGGCCTTGACCGAGCCGTCATCGACGATGGAGACATCCCCTTCCTGCGGGAGCCCCTTCTCCATCGTAAGACCCCACGGTCCGACATAATCACCGAACGTGCGATGATCGTTGATCGCGAACAGATAGTCCACACCATTCCAGTTACGTCCATAGACGACAATCTCCGGGGAGGAACTGTCGACAGGCGAAACATACCTGGACTTGAGGGCGTTGCGCACTTCCTTAACCTGTGCAAGCATCTTCGCCTTGGCTCGGAGTGTTCCCCTGCGGGTGCGCTCGTCGCCCTCACGAGCGGCCTCCATCGCATCCACCGCCCATGTATGATCCGATGCCGGGGGCGGCGAAAAGCTAACGAGCGGAACTTCAACGTCTGCCTTCAGGGCTTTCAGCAACCGGTTGTCGGCCATGAGGATTCCGCCTTTTGTCTGGAACTCCTTTATCTTTGCGACGACCGCAGGCGTGAGGAAAATGCACTCCGGAGCATACAGGACCTTCACGTCATCCAGGCCATCACGAAGTATCGTCTCCTCGTACACAACCCTTGGATCGAGGCGCGCCCGCTGCAGGAACGTAATCGCCGGAACCTTCCATCCCCATGAAGCCGGACCGCCAAGAACGCAAGTAGTGAAGCTTTCAAGAATGGCGACCGGCGGCGGACGGCGGCCAAGACGCTTCAATGTAGGGCCGAGCGGAGCGACCACATCGTTCAGCAGATGCTTGATTCGGACCGTAGTATCGGGATTCGTATAGACGTAGCGCGTAGCGGATCCTGTCTCGTAGATGGTCCCCCAACCATGGTACATGATGGCGTCCACTGGCTTTGCAATCATCGACCAGGTCGCCTCCTGAAGGGTATCCGGCGGAATCGTCGGGAAATCCGCAAGCGGACGGCGGCGCACCCACTCAGGCTCTGGAGTCACCTTCTTATTCATCGGGGCAATCTGGTTGCGGTAGCAGATGAGCTGCGTCATGATGGAGGTCTTCTGTCCACGGCGGCCTGCCGACATCGCCAACATCTCCTCCACAGGACCAGCAACGTTCATAGGCTCTGGAACGGCATAGACCCACTGGTTGATCATGTCCACGGAACCTCCGGATCCCCATATCGGCGGACACCTCACCGCAGGATCCCAGAAGGAGAAGAATTCCGGACGCCTGATGCCGTTGCGGTATTCATCCGCAATCCTTCCGACATATGTAGGCCAACCATCTCCCCCCTTCCAGAACCAGCGGTAGTATGACAGCACCGGATCGTCATCCGGCACGACTCCATCCGGATACTTCTGCAAAAATTTATTCATGTCCGCCTTACCCAACGTCTTTCCGGACACCTCAGGCGGCACATCGCACCCTGTTTCGGCCTTGTACCTAAGATGCTCGGTGTTGAACGACGGGAACGTACCATCGCGCTCCTCCGATATCGGCAGAACGCCGGTGAACGCAGGATGTCCACCCTGTACGCGGATGTCATCACGGATGAAATCACGCGTGCCCTTCTCGAATATCTCAGGGTTCGAAACTTCCGCAGACTTATGTTCGTTGTTCTTTCCGCGTGTACGGACAACGCCCTTGCTGTCCTTGCGCATATATCTGTCGTCCGGCTTTCCGCCCGGATACATGACAGGCATGGAGTGGACGATGCCCACACCTGCCATCAACGCATCATCATAGACCTGCGTACTCGCGGCATTATGCGGATAACCTCTGTGGAGATATCTAAGCCCGTGGGTGAATCCATAATCGGCAAGTACCGTATCCGGTGCGGCATAACCCCACATCAGAACTGTCATACGGTCATCTTTGCGCGGCCCTACGCCAATCCGGAACACACGCTCCACGCTAAAGCGCTCCCCTGACCGGAACCTTCCGGACACCGTAACGCGCAACGGATTCCAACCGGTGCGGATACGAGTTTCCAATGGACATACCGTCTCACACGACGCTCCAAAAGGAATCTCACCGACAAACCGTCCCGTGTCACGCACTCGTCCAGTCTCGACAAACTGCTCAATGCGCATGCGCACATCCTCAATCGCCTCTTCAGCCATGTTGTCGACACATACGGTCACAACGGCGTTGGTCTCACCTCGCACAAATACCGAGCGTCCCTCCATCTTCAAGGCGATGGAATCCGATTTGCACGGCGTGATAGCAATGCGACGAAGCGTACCGTTCAAGGGACGGTGATAGGATGTCGCCCTGTCTCCCATTGTTGCCCTGTAGAAATCGGCAGGGGCAATGGATCCCTTCGACTTCAAACCGGACTCAAGGCAGTTGCCCGCAAATTCCCACACGACGTTTCCGATGGCATTGTAGTAGAAAGACAGCGACACCGGCTTTCCAGGATCAAGCGCAACGGTTGGACCTGTAACCCTTTCGGTCGTGTTTGAAAACCCAAGCCATAGATAAGGCGTCCATTTACCCTCTCGCGTCTCTAACGCCAGCTGAAAGCCCTTATTCGTGCATTTAGGCACATAGGTGATCGCCATGTCATCCCAGACAACACCCTCATAGCGAGGCGCACCAGAAACACCAAGCCCGCCCGTCACAAACTCCGCCTCAAAGAGAAACGCCCCCTGAGGCGTCCAGCGCTTATCCAACCTGAATCCCGCTGCGGCCTCACGGTTCGTCGGAGCGGTTGCGTGAAGACCCTGCGCATCGCACACAGCATATTTCAGCACTTTACCGCCAGACGGAACACCTGCAGTGAAATCCCACACTTTTGCTTCCCCGGACAGCTGCGCCCTTGTGCAAGGAGTCGCAAGCTCGAACTTCGCAACGTCAACAGGCTCCACCTTCGGCATATCATGATCGCCGCCGCATCTGCAGCATCCACCGACAGCCACTGCAACCATGACAGCAACGATAAACTCAGGAATCTTTTTCGTACGGCATTCTTTTTTCATAGTGCCATTAAGTATAGCACAACACAACAAGATATACTGCCGAATCTTTCACAATTTAAATAAAGAGACACTTGCAAAACATCCATACTGGGACAACGGATCCTCTGATAAAACACTGGCAACACCGCAAAAACGGTCGTAACCATTATCGTGAAACAGTGAAGGCACTTTCGGATAACGCTCCGGTAAGCGTATCGGTAACGCGTATTTTCCATTTGCCAGGCTTGTCGTTCTCGGCGATGCGGAACACAAACCTCGCCTTTCCGTCCATGGAATCAATGTTGCGCTTCATATGGAATCGGCTGTCGCCGGACGGCGAAACTAACTCAACATGAAACACCCCTCTACCGAATCCTCCTGCGAGTGCGATATCTGCCACAAGATCTGTTCCTGCAACAACCGTTTTGGGAACAGAGATGCGCATATCGCCGACTTTCGCCGGAAGGACCGCCCATACCGAGGCCTCAGCATGCGGAACCGCCGCTGTCACCCTATCCGTACAACCTATGTAGCGTCCCGCCCTTACATCATAGACTTGCCCCTTCTTCGGAAACACAAATGTCTGCGTTTCGGAATCCTCAGAACGCAAAGGCATGCGCAGGACAATGAACACGGAATTGGTTCCGTCCGTAAAGTGCATCGCTTCGCGTCCAAAAACCTTCTCTATGCCTTCGGAACGCAGAACAGGTTCTGCATTTGCCGCATCAAGGAAACCAAGCATCCTCTTACGCTGCACGACGGAAAGATCATCGAAATTCGAGCCGATCACATTCACTTCGGACGGCGAGAACGGATTTGCCGGACGCTTCACGCCAAGTTCATCGTAGTCACCGGGCATCTGGTCTGCGACAATCTTCCCGCCTGCTGCCGCAAATGCCTTTATTCTTGAGACCTCCGCATCCGAAAGAGCAAGAATGCGCGGCATGAACAGTATCCTATAGCCATCAAGCTTTCCGGACACAACCTGTTCCGGTGCGACGAAATCAAACTGGTGGAGCAGATCTTCGACCGTGTACTGCAGTCCCTGCCGTGAATACATGTAATCGTGGAGAGGTCCCTTGGCGGCGACATCGTACGATACGCGTTCCGTACCGATAAGCGTGGAGGTCAAAAGGGAGTCGTGGGAATAGTAGATGGCCACCTGACGCGGCTTCCAATCGTACGAAAGGAACAGTTTTCCAAGACCTTGCTGCATACGGGAGCTGTCGAGAGAAGATTTCAGCTCCATCGCATCCTTCGTGTACGCAAGGGTCGGCTGGTCGAAATAGCGCCAGTCCCACGTAAGCACCGAAAACCACGTAAAACCACCGTATCTATGGGCTGCGAACCACCAAGGAGTGAAACGTATCTGAGGTTCCTTGAGATTGTATCCCGTAAATCCCCATACGCGCATATCCGGTCGGAAGGAACGGTAGAACTCGTCAAAGTTGTATATCGCCCTACGGCGCATATAGACCATCGAGGTGTATTCGTTGGAGAATCCAAGTCCGGCCTTGGTGAGAAGCTTCCAGTAGTCGTTGCCGGACGCAGCGGTCTGCCCGAAGGAATTGAAGAGGGATAGCCTGCATGTCGGATCGACCTTCGCCCCGTTGTCCGCAAGCACCTTGATCGCTTCACACCAACGGTCCACGTTGAAGTTGCGCCACTCTACATATTCCGCGAAATTCCCTGTCTTGCGGGCGTTCTCGATGCGCATGGGACCGATATCCGAGAACGATGTGTGAGATGTGCGGTGTCTGCGGTTGTATTCCTGGATGGTCCTGTATTTAGCCTCCATGTGCCGACGGAACTCCGCAACGTTCTCCGGCTCCTCATCCGGCTCATCCTTGGTGAACCGCAGGGAAAGGTTCGGTTCATCGCACACAGCATAGGCGATGGGACCGTATCTGTACACGTCCGTCGCATATTTTACAGCAAGATCAGCCATTGCCTTGTGTCCCTTTTCGGTATTTATCGGACCAAACACAGACCGTACATTCGATCCGTCAAGCTGCTTCGGGAAGAACCAACCTCCGTTCCCAAGATAGCCACCGCCCACCGCCATTCCGGACGAAAGCGCAAGAGTGAGGTTGCGGTTTCCGGTGAAGTAGTCCACCGGGTTGCAGTGGTACAGTATGCCGTGGTCGACGAGAAGTCTGTTTATCTCCGCAGAAGTCTCACGGCTCACGACGGCTCCCTGCCCCCATATTCCAACGGCAAAATCATTGCTGAGACGCTCCCAATCTTTATCTCGCGCATAGATGTCGGCTCGTGCGACAGCCTTCAACTTGCCGTTAGATTCAAGGTAGGCGCGCACAACACCTTTGTTCGTGTACAGCGACCTTGTCGGGACTTCAAATTGCGCTCCATTCTTCGTCATTCCGCTTTCAATGACACGCCCCGCGAAATCTTCAAGCGTCCACCGCACTCTGCCATCGCCGGGATCCTTCACCTCGACCGAAAATACAGCCGGCTCATCACCACTGCACGATGTACGGATCTCCTTGAGAGCAAGATGTGGCCCCGGCTTGTCGAAGAAACGGGCGTTCCACTGAAGCGTGCGTCCCTTACCGTCAATGCTCTTCAGAGCGACGGCATAGCGTCCCGAGACATCGCATGCCGCCTTCGCCGCCTCCAGTGCGGCCATCTCATCGACCGCCTCACCGCTCCTGCGGATCATTCCCCACGCATCAATGGCGTTCCACTGCGTCTTAACCGCAGATCCTGAAGTCTCGCCGCCATCCCGTGAAATGTAGCGCAGTATCTTGACCATCAGCGGATCTGCAAAACTGCTGTATGGGAAATCCGTAACTCCATAGCATTTCTGGTTCATTGTGAACTTGATCGGTCCGGTACGGCCAGAACCCTCCGCAAAGACACGTCCACTTCCAATCCGGCCCTCCTTGAACAACACCATAGGCTTGAAGTTTTTCACACCGCACCCGATATCGGACGGATAGGATCTCACTATCTGGTGGTCAGCAGTCAAAGATTTAAGCCC
>JAFXEA010000145.1 GCA_017521065.1 Kiritimatiellia bacterium
AAAGCCTTCAGCATCCGCTGTTCTGCACCCGATGGTGGAAGTTCCACTCCAAGTTCAGTCAATCTCGCACGAGCCGCATCTGCTGAATCCACCTTCACCAGGAACTTTGCGGAATTGGACATCGCAGAAGCCGCCTCCTGCAATCCATCACCAGAAGCATCCCCAAGCAAAGCGACAAGATTCGCCTCCACCCCTTTTCTTGCGGTGAAGAAGAGCGAGCCGCCTGCAACAGCGATCACGGCGAGGAGCGCAAAACGCAGAAATATCTTCAATTTCCCTGACATGAAAAACAGCGCCGCTATCTCTTCAGCGAAATCTCAAGACGGTCACCGTTCTTGAAAATGACCCGCATCGAAGACGGTATTTCGATACCGTCCGCCTTGAAGACCGGGTTTACGCTATCGCTTTCGACCTTATCCACAACGCCTTTCATCTCCTTCATCTCGAAGACTTGAGAAATGTTCTCGATCTTCATGTCCAGCCGACGGGATGTGGTTCTGCCACCCACTGTAAACGAATAGTTTGTGGGCGTTGCGATAAAAACCGACGGAACTGGCTTAAGCGTGCTCCATACGAATGCCCTGTCCTTCTCGAATGACCACGTACCGGTACTGGTAAGCGTAACTCCTACATCATGCAGGGACTTTTTCTGAACGAAAGTACCGTTGACCTTCCCGTCCGCAACAGTGCAGATTGCGGCGAGAGTAACAATGAATAGAAGACATATCGCTCTCATACCGCAAATTCCTCAACTTTCACCAGCAGCAGACTGGGGACAGACCCTTTTCCAGATCAGAAGACGCGTCTTGCCATATTCGCGGTCTCTACACAGATCCCAACCGGGAAGGTCCCCCATCCTGACCCGGAACGTGGTCTCAACGATGAGCAGCCCACCCGGTTTCAGGACATTGCGCTCGGCAAGGTTCTTGAGCATCGACTCAAAGCCGTTCTCCTCGCCCATTGCATATGGAGGGTCGGCATAGACGATATCGAAAGGTGCGCCTGCGAATGATGCAAGGTACTGATAAGCATCTGCCTGAACGATCTCAGGGGCAAGCTTGAGCAAGGCGGAATTCGATTTGACAAAAGCAATGTGACGGGGATTGCGTTCCACGAATGTGACGGAGGATGCTCCGTGCGACATCGCCTCGAGACCAACCGCGCCGGAGCCGGCAAACACATCAAGGAATCTCGCTCCTTTTATCTCGTTCTGAATTATGTTGAAGAGAGCCTCGCGTACGCGATCCTGCGTAGGACGCACCTCCAGACCATCCGGAACCTTGATGACCCTTCCTCTGTGTATGCCGCCCGTTATGCGCATGGCAGAACCTCTCCAGCGATCACATCGCCGCCAGCTTCTTTGCGATCATCGGACCAACCATCTTCGGATCGGCCTTACCCTTCGAAAGTTTCATCACCTGACCAACGAAGAATCCTGCAGCGGCCTTCTTACCCGCCTTGTAGTCCTCAACCACATTGGGATTTGCGGCGATGGCCTGATCGACGAACGCCTCAAGCGCGGCAGTGTCGCTGACGGCACCAAGTCCGCGCTCCTCGACTATCGCAACGGGATCGCCGCCCTTCTCGAAAATCTCGGGAAGAAGTTCCTTGAGCGTAGGACCGTTGATAGTGCCCTTTGCTGAAAGCTCGACGAGAGAGCGCAACGCCTCGGGCTTCATCGCACACTCGCTGATGGCCTTGCCGGTCGCATTCATGAGAGCCATCACGTCGGACATGTAGAGGTTGCACAGAAGCTTGGCCGTTTTCTTATCCAGCCCCTTCGCAGCGGCCTCGAAATAGTCTGCGTTCGCCTTGTGCTGGGAGAGAACCCCTGCATCGTACTCGGCGATTCCGTATTCCTCGATCATGCGGGCGCGACGCACCTCGGGCTTCTCCGGCAGAAGGGCCTTCCATTCCGCAACCTGCTCTTCGGTAAGCGCGACGGGAACGAGATCCGGTTCCGGGAAATAACGGTAGTCGTGCGCATTCTCCTTGGAGCGCATCGATGCCGTCTCCATGGAATCGCCGTCCCAACGGCGCGTTTCCTGAACGATCGGGATGGAATGGACCATGCACTCTCTCTGACGGCGCGCCTCGTATTCGAGCGCGGCATGGATACCCTTGAAAGTGTTCATGTTCTTGATCTCGACCTTCGTCCCAAGCTTCTCCGCTCCGACAGGACGGATGGAGATGTTGACGTCGGAACGCATATTTCCCTCTTCCAAATTGCAGTCGGACACTCCCGCATACACGAGAATCTCCTTGAGGGCTGTCAGATAGGCGATCGCCTCATCCGCACTCGAGATGTCCGGTTCGGAAACGATCTCCATCAGCGGCGTTCCGCCGCGGTTGAAGTCAACGCCGGAATGGGCGGCATAGTGGTTGATCTTGGCCGCGTCCTCTTCGAGATGGATGTGGTTGATGCGGATGAACTTCTTGGTTCCATCGGCGCGAGTAATCTCAACGCCGCCACCGATGCACAGGGGATTGCCGTTCTCCGATATCTGATAATCCTTCGCCATGTCCGGATAGAAATAGTTCTTGCGGTCGAACGTCGCATGGCGATTGATCTCGCAGCCGAGCATGAGTCCGCTCATAACTGTAAGCTTGACCGCTTCCTTGTTCATGACGGGAAGAGCGCCCGGATAGCCCAGACACACCGGACACACATTGGTGTTAGGCTCGCAACCGGTCTTCAACAGGCAGCTGCAGAACATCTTCGTGTTCGTCTTCAGCTGAACATGAGTCTCAAGACCTATCGTATTCTCGAATTCCATTTTCAATACCCTTCTTCAAAATTGTCATTTGCGTTTTGTGAACGGCACGGGGAATCTGAACTCCTTGCTATCCGTTCTGTTTGTCCACGCCGGATCTGCAGCCTGCTTCTCGATTGAGCGCAAATCAAGCGAAGTCACACCGGCCGTACCGCTTTTGCGGTCCCCTGGCTCCTTGCGGATTCCATTCGTGTACTCGCGTCCAAGAACAGCGTTCTTCGGAAGGCCGACGTCCTTCTCCAGCCTGTCCGGATTGGCGAATCCGACCGTCACAAAAACAAGGATCTCCTTCTGCACCTTCTGACGCGATTTGCCGCCGAAAAGCTTGTCGCCGATCCACGGGATGTCGCGCAGGTACGGGATGCCGCTGTCCATCTGCACCTCCTCCGTCTTGGAGAGGCCGCCGATGACCGCGGTCGTCCCGTCGCTCATGGAGAAATCCGTGACAAGACGCTGCACGTCAATAACAGGATATCTGGCGGAATACGACCCGGCGTTGTTTTTAGTGGTCTTTTCGTTCGTGTCGTTTGCGCCGGCCGTAACCCAATCCGTCTGGCTGGAGATCGTAGGAACGATGGAGACGTTTATGACCCCGTTCGTGCTAACACGCGGTGTGACCTCAAGCTGAATACCCCAGCTGAAAAACGCCTCCTTTGCAAACATGAACTTGTCCTCGCCCGGAATCTCAGCCATCTTCATATCAAGGTCAAGCGAGTCGGAGTTGCTGTTCGACGTACGCTTGGCGGCAACCGTGACGTTGGGATACTTGGTGGTCATGTCAACCGTGGCTTTCTTGCCGCTCGAGACGATAATGCGCGGATTGGAGAAGATCCGGGAATCGTTCTCGCGTTCCAGCGCACTCAGAACAAGATACATCTCCGAGAAGTTGAGAGTGCCGTTGAAATGCGAGATCGTGCCGTCATCCCCGCCGATGTACGTACCAGATCCGCCGGCCGTCGTGCCGCCTGTCAGCTTGTAGGATGTAGTGCCCGAGGAATCCGTCGTCGTCCGGGTGTATTCCTGCACGCCCTTCCCCACATCGTGGAAATTGACGCCTCCGCCGAACGAGGAGGAACCCTTCATGCCCTCCAGCATGGACCAGTCGATGCCGAGCTTATGCAGGGCGGTGGAGGACAGCTCCACGAATCGCGCCTCGATGTAAACCTGCAGAGGCTCAACGTCTATTTCACGGACGACCCTTTCGCACGAATCAAGGATCACACCGGGAGCCGTCACCATCACGGTGTTCGCCTCCGGGAACGCCTGGGCTATCTTGAGCAGCTTCACCCCGATACCGAAGTCGCCGGACCACGTATCGTTGAACTTGGCGGCGACCTCTTCGGCATCCACGTGTGCGAGCTTGAACGTCCTGGTCGCAATCCTGCGAAGACGCGCATCGTCTTCAATGCGACGCTCTTCAATAGCGACGGCCTCTGGCGAAGGGACGGAATTCGTGACGATCTGCGTGATGGTGTTAGTGGTCGTTATGGTAACCAGATTGGTCACAACAGGAACGTCAAGAGACGTCACAAAGTTCGTGACCACCATCTGCACCGCACCGGTCGCAAACGCCGCCTTTGCAGACAACAACGCCGCAAATGCGGCAATTGCCATCCGTACATTCATTCCTGACTGACCCGAAAACCTCATTTTCCGGACAGCCCTTCGAACGCCTTGCCTATGCGAAGCAACGAATCCTCACGGTATGCGTCGCAGATGAACTGCACACCAACCGGCAACTTCACATCGCCGGACTGGGCGAATCCCGCCGGGATGCTCATCGAGCAGTTTCCTGCGAGTGAACCCGGAATGGTGAACAGGTCGTTGAGATACATCGTAAGCGGATCCTGAACCTCGCCGATCTTGAACGCAGGAGTCGGCGCAACAGGTGTAAGAAGCGTATCAACCTTCTTGAACACCTCCTCAAAGTCGCGGCGGATGAGCGTACGCACCTTTGAAGCGCGTCCATAGTAGGCATCATAGTAACCGCTGGAAAGCACGTACGTTCCCATGATGATGCGACGCTTGACCTCAGGACCGAAACCTTCGGCGCGGCTTCTCGCATAAAGGTTGAACACGTCGTCGCTCCGCTCCGAACGGTGTCCGTAGCGCACTCCGTCGAAACGCGCAAGGTTGGCGGAAGCCTCCGCCGGTGCGATGATGTAATAGACCGCCATCGCATATTCCGTATGCGGGAGCGAGACCTCCACAAGCTCAGCGCCTGCCGCCTCGCAGGACCTGATCGCCTCATCGGTGATGCGCTTCACTTCGGGGTCGAGTCCGGAAACATCGTAGTATTCCTTGGGAAGGCCGATCTTGACGCCCTTCATGGACGCACCTTCCATCGCCTTCATGTAGTCCGGAACAGGATCCTTCGGCGTGGTGCCGTCCATTTCATCGTGTCCGGCAAGAACCTGAAGCAGCATGGCGGCATCATCCACAGACTTCGTCATCGGCCCGACCTGATCAAGAGAGCTTGCGAACGCCGTCACACCAAAACGACTGACCCTTCCGTAAGAAGGCTTAAGTCCGACGATGTTGCAGAAACTCGCAGGCTGACGGATCGAACCACCCGTATCGGTACCGAACGCGGCTATCGCCAGATTGCCGCCGACCGCCGCCGCGCTGCCGCCGGAGCTGCCGCCGGGAACGCGCGAAAGGTCATACGGGTTGCGCGTGACGCCAAGCCCAGAATTCTCTGTGGAGGAGCCCATCGCGAACTCATCCATGTTCACGCGACCTGCGC
Organism: Kiritimatiellia bacterium; assembly: GCA_017521065.1. Classification (GTDB taxonomy): domain Bacteria; phylum Verrucomicrobiota; class Kiritimatiellia; order RFP12; family UBA1067; genus UBA1731. The sequence continues at coordinate 5,521 of JAFXEA010000145.1, forward strand.
ACACAGCTCCAGCCGCCTTGAGATTCTTGATGACCGTCGCATCATACGGGCTCGTGTAGCCCTTGAGCATCTTCGATGCGCACGTGCAGGGCTGCCCCTTAACGTTGATGAGATCCTTGATTGCGACAGGAACGCCGAGCAGAGGCAAATCGTTTCTGGCGGCACGCGCCTCGTCCGCAGCCTTGGCAGAGGCAAGTGCGCCTTCTTCGTCAAAGGTAAGATATGCGCCGATTTCACTGTCCTTCTCGCGCACACGGTCTATCACCGCCTGCGTAAGCTCAACGGACGAAAACTTCTTTTCGGCAAGGCCTTCCGCCGCCTGACGCACTCCCAGTTCATGCAGACTCATGATTCAGCCCCCTCCACGATCTTCGGAAGATAGAACTCGTTCTCCGTACGCCTCGGTGCGTTCGCAAGAGCAGCCTCGCGGTCGAGAGACGGACGCACCGTATCCTCGCGGAACGCATTCACGATCGCCCTGCCGTGCATGGTGGGTTCGATGCCATCTACATTCACTGAGGAGATCTTCTCCACGTATTTGACGATATCCTCAAGCTGTCCCTGAAAGACAGACTTTTCTTCATCGGTAAGTTCAAGCCGCGCAAGCTCCGCGACATATCCGACATCTATTGTCTGGTTTGCCATAGGTCGCAAATTATACCATATCTCCGCCCTTTAATTCAATCCGCGACCCTTTGGCCGCCTATCCGTCATTTGTCAAAGCAGATGCGACTGCGGTGGTCGCATCTGCTTCTTCCTAAAGGATTTTATGCGACCAATCGTGTTTAGTTCTTCCTAATCAATCTTCAGCCTATCCCCAATGGGGGATAGTGGTGTTTACTTTGACAAGTGACCATTCCCCTGCGCCCAGGAAAGCGTTCCGTCGGGAGAAATTGTCAGCTTTCTGCGAAAATCGATGATGGAGGTATTGGGGACATGTCCATATGGAAATCCCGAAAACACGGGACAGGGAATCTTCGCCGAAAACTCCTCGAGTTTTTTGCGTGTCGCCTCCTTCGGCTGTTTGGAGTTGAAATCGCAAATTACAACGGCGGCGGCCTTTTCGAACACTCCCTTCTCCAGCATGCAACCAAGCATTTCATCGGTGCGCGATGCGTACTTGTTGGTGTTTTCAATGAAAATAACGCGTCCGGTTGCGTCAGGCAGCCACCCTTTCAGCGTCAGCCGATGAAGACGGTCAAGAAGTCCGCCCATCGCAAGCCCTTCTACTGGCTTATCTCCACCCTTCACGACACGAAGCCTCATATCCTTGGGACATCCATTCATCATGTCGCGCATGCGGTTCACCGCCGCCTGATTGGAATAGCAAAGCGTGGTCAGCACCGGCCCCGTCATTGGATGCCCTACACCCTTTGCAAGCATCGAATTTACAAGCATCGTAAGGTCACTGAAACCGATTACGCGCATGTCACGCTTCTTGAGCTTCTCCCAATCCAGCTTTTCCACAACATCAACGGCACCCTGTCCACCACGCGCAAACACCAGCAAATCCACTTCTGGATCCATCCACATATCCTCAAGCAGCTGCTTGCGCCTATCCACTGATGCAACTTTGCTCTCCAGCACGTTCGGAGCAACCTTGAGCCGATAGCCTGCCCTTACGAGACGATTCGATATCTCCATGAATTTTGCCTCTGGCACAACACTTGAAATCAGCGAAACGCCAATGGTCTTCACATCCGGTCCATACATACCAGTCAAATCCGGACGCTTCGATTCTGCAGCTGTCGTCCCCACCGCAAACTGCGTAGCGGCAATGATGCACATTAGGCGGCCTATCAACTTCATTCATCTACTCCTTGCGGCTTGACAAACTTGTTTCCGTGAGATGCCTGCAAAACCCAGTAAATACGCACGTGCCCCTGCCAATTGCGCACGTGGTTCTGCAAGTATCTATCGCAAATGTCAATCATTATACCACATTCCACACCGAAATTCAGGGTCGCCCACCGCTTCAATTGTTAAACCAGTGAAAGAGAATTCTGTTCGGATTAATTCTCTCGCTTTCAATACCCTAAACAAGAATGAGAATTCAATTCGGAATATTCTCTTCCTGTCACAAGATTATGGTACGGACGAAATCTAAATTGGCGACTGACGTCCAGCGGCTAAATGAAGACAAAAGAGGAATCTGATGAAGGGACTATCCCTTCATAAATCAACGGTCATCCCCAAGAAACTTCTCGCCTACACGGCGGACGGCAAGGCCGTCAAGATGAATCCTATCTGACTAAAACCGCCTTGTAGAACCTCGGCACCTGCAAATTTCCATCAACAGATATCTTGCCTGTACTTTCATCAACAGGATACCAATCCAAAAGCGTGACAGATCCCATGATCTCGACATGACCGTTATATCCCTTTTCACTGAAATCAGAGACTTTGGGACGCCTATCCGGCGAAAAGGAATCTATCCGAAACCCTAACCGCGCCAATTCCACGTGTTCCTGCGTCGCCGGACAGTTCAGCAAATACGCCTTGGCGGCAATAGAGGACGGTATCAAGCCGTCAAAACGGATTGCTTCAATCATATCACCATCGCCGTCATTGCAGCGTCTGTTCCACGTAAGGACACGCCCAAGATCCTCAGCAGAAGTACCTTGAGCAGCGAACGCCCCTGAATAGATTCCTACAATTTCCGGAGTCGCATCAGGAGCCACCTTCACGTTTCCGTTTTCGTCAATTTTCTGGTATATCTTTTTGGCTTGAATGCTAATACCTGTAAACGGCTCGGTCAAGACCTTCGTCCAGCCAACCCATTCTGTATCATCCTGTTCATACCACTCTTCGTACTGAACACT
>JAFXEA010000146.1 GCA_017521065.1 Kiritimatiellia bacterium
ACCATTTTCAGGCAAGCAATCATTTGACGGAACGTCATTCCCTTGATTCAGATAGCCTCCGTTGTAGCGATTACGTCCTGGCATGTTAGGATCGCCAAGATCGCCTTTATTGATAACTTTGCCATTCCCCCAATAACCGGGTTCGTTGCCTGCGCGACAGGCAAACTCCCACTGAGCCTCTCCGGGCAGATCGAAATTCAAACCGGTGCGTATGTTCAGCAAATCAAGAAAAGAACCTTGATACGGAGAGCCGGGCCAGTCGCCTCCTTTATGCACAGTGGTTCCCACTGGCGCACATCGTATCTCATTGTATACAACCCTGTTTACGGGACGCATTGCTCCATCCGTCTTGAAGTACGAGTTGTTTTTATCCGTCCCCGCCACAAGCATGAACTGCGCCTGCGTCACTTCAAACACGCCTATGTAATAGTTGTTCGTCAGCATAACATCATGGGCATCTTCTTCGCGTCCTGAGTTCAATCCATCCTCAGAAGTGCCCATGGTCCATGGCACATTTGCGGCCATGATCTTGCGCATAATCAGCTTTGTCGTGCGATAATCCGTGTTTCCAAGCACGCCACCGGGCAGAAAATCAGCGGAGGGATAATACCGTTCACTTCCGGATTGCGCCGTAGGCAAGAGATTCGCCACAAGATAATCAGGGGGATTCTCCGGCGCCCATGCCGACACAACCACATTCACATCCATGGTTCCCGCCTCCGCTTCATCTGGGAAATAAGTGATCGTCCGGGTTTCCGATGCAGAGGGTGAGACCATCTTCCATACAGCACTGTCTTCTGTTACATTCCGTATGTGCTCGCCGCCGATGGATGCATATCCGGCAGGGCTGTTCGTCACAATATCGAACGTGACGATGGCCGGAGAGCCAGTCAACACATACGATACCGTTACGGCTCGCGTCTCTGTATCCTGCCGCACGGCAACGTTGCTTATGACGGGAGGCTCCGATGCTGCGACCGCCGGCAGAATGACCGCACTGGCAACACCGAAAAACACTGCGCTCAGACTCTTCGGCACACACTCACTGATGCCGCCTCTGGCGGACTTTATTTGACGTATCATTGTGACCTCCTCTGTTTCGCTCTCCGCTTGGTTTTCTCTGAAACATCCAGTCTCTTTGTCGAGCCTCTCTCAATGAATCTGAACGGACAGACGATCTGTACCGGATACACCGAATATTCTGACATTCTTTTCAGCAACCGTTCAAATGCAGCCTTTGCCAAAACCTCGTACGGCTGACGGATTGTCGTGATTCCCGGAGTCGCAATCCGCGCTATCTGAATGTCGTCGAAACCGGTTATCATGACATCATCCGGTACAACATATCCAAGACTCTGCAATGAACACTTCAGATTTGCCGCCAGCACATCGTTTTCACAGACAAACGCATCGGGACGAGGCCGTCGCCTCATGATCTTTGCAACTTCTTCCTTGTCGGCAGGATCCGCCAGAATAACATTCGACTGACTCCACTTCATACCCTTGGAAAGCGCAACGTTCCTTACCCCTCTAGCCCTGTTCATGACGTTCTGCACCCAGTTCTTGCGCATCAGGAAACATATGCTCCGCGCCCCTCTGTCAATCAGATGAGTGCACAGTTTCTCCCCTGCAGCGACGTTGTCCACGGACACAAGATCATATTCGCTGCGGTCCGGACTATCGACAATGTCACCGTCAAGCAGCACAACAGGAATCCCTGCCGAAGTGAAAGCTGACAGCACGCGTCGGTTTACAGTTTCCGAGCTCTCGGAATACTCCAGCGGCTGATAAATGACACCGGCCACCTGTCTCTTTATCAGCCTAGCCGCGACTTCAATGGATTCGTGACTGTTGTCGCTGGAGTTCAGAGACCAGACACCCTCCATCAGAATCGTATAATTATTATCACTTGCCAGACGGATCATTGCCGAAACAATAGGCTGAAAGAACTCCGAGGAATATGAAACTCCGGGAATAACCAACCCGATCAGACGCGAACGCCCTCCCTTCGTGACAAATGTCCCCGAGCCTCGCCTTGTGCTTATGAATCCGTCCTCCTTAAGCTTGTCAAACACCTTGAACGCCGTCAGCCGAGAGATCCCGAAACGTTTACAAGTCGCCACAATGCTCGGAAACGACTTGCGCGACTTATATTTGTCGCCCAAGATCTCTTTCCTGAGTGTCTCATACGCCTTTTGATATTTGACTTCTCTGCTCATCTGCGGGAATTATAACATCCACCTCAAACCAACAGGCAAGTGGTATATACCACTTTCATAAACGTGGCGCACTTCACAGAAAAGCTTCATGATATAATGAATGCGTTTTTACAAGAACTCCAGTTTTTCTATGACAGCCTCAATCTTAATGCTGGCATTCGCATGCAAGTCATCTCTTTTTATGGGTACGGACGTTCGCTCGGCCAATATCACCCGCGGAACAATCGTGAATCCTGAACCGATACAGTGTTTCACAGGAGGCATAGATGAGAGTTTCGGCACTCCACTCGATTCATTCGGAGCGAATTCCATAGGCATGCGGGTATGGACGTGCAACCATCTGACGTCGGCGCGTGACAGCCAAATGACAAGATGTTTCAACGAGACCGACCCTTCAATATTCTACCGTAACAGACTTGGCTTCGCAAAGGGATGGGAACTGATGACGGAAACCGGTTTCACATGGGTGCTTTATCGTCCATTCCGACACGTTCAGGATACGCATCATGAAATGGAATGGCGCGCGAAATCTGAATTCGATACGCCGTGGGCCACTCCATACTTTTTCCTGAGGCAGACATTCCGTCCGTATTCGCTAACATACTGGCAAACGGGACTCAAACACCGTTTCAATGTCACAGAATCCATTCGTCTTACTCCATTCGCACATCTCGACTGGGGCGACGACAATCTGTTCGAATTCAAGTACGGGACCTCCCATGGCAAAATCAAGGATGGCGTATCGGCAATGGATTCAGGATTGCGCATGGACTGGAACATCCACAGCAACCTGTCGCTCTGGATGCAGGCGGAAGGATATGCCATCATAAACAAAAAAGCCCGCAGCGCAAACGACACGAGAGGGTCCGTGACCAGCCGCAACGGGATAGTGGCTTTTTCAACAGGGGTGGAAATCCATTTTTGACAACCCCATCCCTTGCTTGATATCTTTCCAACCACTCGTACAAACGTGCGAAGTGTACCGCTATCGAAAAGACACCTTCTAGAAGAAAAAACCACGTCCTGTCGCCGTGGGGACATGGGCTGTGCACGGAACGTGTCCGTCCAGAAGTTCCGTGACGGCGCATGGACGTTTCTCGCCCAGCCTCACACGGATGAGGGATCCGAACATACTCTGCACCTGCTTTTACAGGAATCCATCACCCCTCACGATGAAAGTGATTCGGAAACCGACCTTCTTGACCTCGAAGGAGAATATGTTCTTTACAGTCGTCTCAAGCACCCGATGCGGATTGGCGGCAAACGGCACGAAGTCATGCCATCCGACAAAACGGCACACAGCATCCTGCATTACCGCAACATCAAGCCATTTGTGCATGAACATCCGTAGGGAGCGAGGCACGGCGGCAGGATGTCCGCATTGTATAGAAAACACTTGTATTCCTTACCCTCCCCGTTACTCCACCACAATCTTTCAACACGCTACAATCTGCCGCCATCCCTAATGTCCTGTCCATACGCATTGCATGCGTCCAACTTGTTGCCATAAAATGAGAATTCACTTCGGAGCAATTCTCAACCAAACAACTAACAAGCGACGATAATGCCACACGAAATCTCGCCGCCAATGGCGCAGATTCTGCCGTGAATAAAAATTACCCTAAAATCACCTAATATAACCCCTTCATCAAACTCTTTTTAGGGTCTGTCCCTTCGAGAGAAAGCGTTCAATTAATCGAATATTTACTACCTCTTTTAAACTTATCTCACTTTCGCGAAGGGTGTGTCCCCACAAAATCACCCATAAAATTCAGAACACGCTCGCGGGGATATCCATTATCAGAAGCACAAGACACACGCCAAGAAGTCCCGCAATCTCAGAGAATATCGTAAGCGCCAGCCGCGAGCTTAGCCGCAACCGTACCTTTGCCCAAACGGGCGTACCCAGCATAATAAATAACTATGTCCCCTCACTGACCGATTAACGAAAAGTATGCCG
>JAFXEA010000147.1 GCA_017521065.1 Kiritimatiellia bacterium
AGAGGCGCTTTTCATCACCGGAATGATTGTCTTATAACGTTCGACCGTTGCGAAAACGTTACACTCACCGGTGGCGGACGCATTTCGATGTGGTTTGAGGATTATACGAACAAAAACAAATATGCCTGGAGCGAATGGCGGCATGCGGTGGCGTTGCTGGGATGCCGCAATGTACTGATCGAAAAGCTCTACATTTGCGATTCCGGCGGCGACGGAGTTTACGTTGGCGAGCAGAATCCTGTTTCGGCCTGTGAAGACGTCATAATCAGAGATGTCGTATTTAGCCGAAACAACCGTCAGGGGATCAGCGTCATTTCTGCTGAACGGCTGACAGTCGAACGTTGTGTCATTGAGAATACCTGCGGCACACCACCGATGTCGGGGATCGATTTCGAACCCAATGGAGGTCTGGACAGGCTTAGAGATATCACGGTTCGCGACTGTATAGTTCGTGGCAATCGCGGTTGCGGTTTTGAATTTGCGATCGGCAATCTCAACGCCATGTCGCCGGAAGTGTCGATTCGCCTTGAGAATTGTCTCAGCCAGGGCAATTCCAAGCCATTAGGATTTTACCATCATAAGGTGCATACATTGAGTGCGGTGCGCGGAAAAATCGAGTTCGTCAATTCCGTTTTCGATGATGCAGGCCGGTCTTGGACGGCATTTCGCGCATCGGACGGTCCTGAAACCGTGACCGTTGCGTTTGAGAACTGCAAGGCTGCAGACGCAAAGCGTACCGGCGTATTTTCCCATGTCGGTCCCGATTGTGGATGGAAAGCGGTCGATCCGCCGGTTTGGCCGGATGGTTCGGCGATAATCCACGGGACCATTGATGATCTCGATAGTCGCAAGGTCAGCCTTTTTGATGAAAAACCGGGCGAGGTTGTTGATCTGCTGGAGCTGCATGCCCGCGGAACCAAGGAATACCTTGTGTATGCACCAAAGACCGGCACTGTACGCATAAGCGCCAAAGTACGCAAGGTGGGAAACTCATCGTTCGGTGGTTGTCCGGCCGAGGTTTATTCTCTCAAAGGCCGCACAATCGCCAGATTCAAAGGTCCGGCGTCGTTCGGTGAAGAATCCCCGTATGATTTCATTGCTCCGGAAGAGGGTTTTTACCGTCTGATTGTACGGCCCGCGCGCGGCAACGTTTGTCTGCTCACCCGTGCCGACTGTCCCGTTGCTGCCTTCATATCCAGATCTCGCGGATTACCGGGAGGCAACGGTATGCCAAGCGAGATTTGCGCACGTGTCGGCGAAGGCTCTAAGCGCATGGCTGTCGCATTCACCGGTGGCGGTGGCGACGAACTGGTCCATGCCCGCATTTTCGATCCGTCTGGAAAGTGCGTGTTTGATAGAGACAATGTAGGAATCACTGCGCTTTGGTTCTCTCCCGGGACGCCGGCTCCGGGTGTATGGCGGCTTTCCGCATCCAAGGCGAGTAGAGGATGTCTCGACGATTATACGTTTGCAGTGTTCGGCATGCCTGGCCATTTGTTTCTCTCACCCGGCAAAACATGGATTTTGGAATGAATCCGTAAATTCATGGGTTAGACTAGACCCTGCTGAAGCGTATGTTTTGGCGAAAGTCGCATTGAAGAGATTGTCCGCTTAAGTGTGCGTTGTATGTGATATAATTCAGGCTTTTAAAAAGTCGGCATCGGATGCCGGAAAGGACATATCGTGGACAAGGCAAAGCAGTACATAGTTTTTCTTCTGGTGATGGCCGGATGCGGCGGCATGCTGTTCGATTTCGGCGGTACTATCATCAATCCGGCGATTCCATACCTTGAGAGCCTGAAGCTGTACACGACCGCAGAGCTTTCCCATCTCACCAGTGCGGTGGTTATGAGTGCGGCGTTCGCGGGGCTTGTGGCCGGTACGCTTGCTGAATGGTTCGGACGGAAGAAGGTGATGCTTCTTGCGGCGGCGATCGCCGGTCTGGCGTGTCTGCCGATATGCCTTGTGCCAGGCTACTGGTCGTTCTATGCAGGCCGTACGCTTCAGGGAATCGCCGCCGGTCTTATCGGCGTTGTGGTTCCCATGTATCTGGCCGAGTGCCTTGACGCGAAGAACCGCGGCAAGGGCGCCGGCATCTTCCAGTTCATGGATGTTATTGGTATCCTGTTCTGCTCGCTTGTCGGTGTTGCCGTGGTGAACGTCATAGGCGGTCCCAACGATCCTGCAACAACGGAAGCAGCCAAGAACGTTGCATGGAAGACGGTGTTCTGGTCCAGCGCGGCTCCTGCGGTCCTGTTCTTCCTCGGTGCGCTCGGGCTCAAGGAATCTCCCGTATGGCTCGAAAAGAAGGCCGGCAAGATCGAGAAGACGGAAGAGAATGCGGCATCCGCTCCGAAGGATTCGCTCCTTCAGCGCAAGTACATACTTCCGTTTGTGCTCGCTGTTGTGATTCTTGCCTGCAACCAGGCGACAGGGTGCAACGCCATCCAGTACTTCGCGCTGAAGATGTTCATGGATGCGGGGCTTGGCGATGCTGTCGCCAACTACGCCAATGTGGCGCTTTGGGCGGTGATGCTTGGAATGACGGCCATAGCCTGCACGCTCGTGGACAAGAAGGGCCGTACGTTCCTCCTGAAGATCGGAACGATCGGAATGGTTGTTTCAGATGTCTGCGCCGGTTTCGTGTTCCTTGCCATAAAGAACGGCTGGATGGCGCCTTCGCTTCTCTCCGGCTGGCTTGCCGTCGCCGGTGTCGCAGGGTTCATCGCTTCGTTCTCCATCGGGCCCGGTGTGGTGGTGTGGCTTGCGCTTTCCGAGCTCATGCCCAACCGCATACGCGCAAACGGCATGGCGATCGGTCTTTTCATCAACATGATGGTCGCCTATCTCATCTCCGACGTGTTCCTCCAGCTTGTCGAGAAGTGG
>JAFXEA010000148.1 GCA_017521065.1 Kiritimatiellia bacterium
AAGGACGGAGAAATTCCTGGATTCTTTTCCACGGTGCAATTGCTCGTTTCCGGAAGCGAGTCCGAAGGAATCAAGTACGGGACAACGCTTACTCCGCCGAAATACTGGCTCAAGTGGAAGGAACCTTGCGGGAAGCCGTGTCCGGCGAGTGTGTTCACGCCTGCGGATATAAAGAATGCGATGGACCGTTCCATTCTTCAGATGTTCGAGCCCAAGCGTTTTCTCGGGCTTGTTCATGATTCAATTGTATTTGATGCCGGCGTGAAGAAGGTGATGCGCCCGAACCAGATATTTGCGCTGGATGCCGCCAAGCCGCGCATAGAAAAGAAGGAGTCGGGTATCATTTGGCACACGCAGGGATCGGGTAAGTCATTGATGATGGTTTGGCTTGCTCAGTGGATTCGGGAACATCAATCTGACGCCCGTGTAGTTATCATCACGGATCGCGATGAACTCGACAAGCAGATCACAAACGGCTTTCGAGAGGCGGGTGAAAAGCCGCATCAGGCTGTGAGCGGTGACGATTTGATCGCTACATTGAACTCGAGCGCCGATTGGCTGGTGACGACGCTTGTTCATAAGTTTGGCATAGCCCGCAATTCGACGGCGGAGAAGTTGTCCGCCATCGATAAAAAACTGCGGGGCACTCCGACGCTTGCGCAGTATATGGAACAGATTGCAGAAAAGCTACCGGCTGGATTTAAGGCTAAAGGCAATATCTATGTCTTTGTCGACGAGTGTCATCGTACGCAGGGCGGCATGCTCAACAAGGCGATGAAAAAAATCATGGGAGAAGGCGTGATGCTAATCGGCTTCACGGGTACACCGCTTCTTCGGGTTGATAAAGGCGTTCTGACATCGGCGGCGAATTTTGGAACGTATATCCATACTTACAAGTTTGACGAAGCGGTTAAAGACGGTGTGATTCTCGATCTTCGCTATGAGGCGCGTGATGTTGATCAGCAGCTTCAGCAGGATGTCACTTTCGATACGCTTTTCGAGGAGTCGACGAAATCGCTCACGCCGCGCGCGAAGGAGGACTTGAAAGCGCGATGGGCAAATATGCAGAATCTCTTTTCGTCAAAAGAGCGTATCACGCGTATTGTTGCCGATATCTGTAAAGATATGACGCTTAAGCCCGCCTTGAAAAACGGCTGGGGTAACGCGATGCTTGTATGCGAAAGCGTCTATCAGGCTTTTCGATATTACGAGATGTTCGAATATGGAGGGACTCCGCTGAAAGGAAGGTGCGCAGTCATAACCAGCTATGACGGTAAAGCGCCCGATCTTTCTGAGGGCTATATCGGCGATGTTGCGACAGAGGCGGAATACAAGCATAAGATGGCGAAGTATATGTTTGATGGTCGCACGCCGGACGAGTTTGAGGAATGGGCTAAAGATTGGTTCATCAACAATCCTGCCTCGATGAAATTATTGATTGTCGTGGATAAGTTGCTTACCGGGTTTGACGCGCCTTCATGCACGTATTTGTACATTGACAAGAAGATGGTCGATCACGCACTTTTTCAGGCGATCTGCCGGGTGAACCGTTTGAACGGGGATAATAAGGATTACGGTCATATTGTAGATTATAAGCATCTTTTTGAAAATATTCAGGGAGCGATTGAAGACTATACGAACGGCGCGTTCTCCGGGTTTGACAAAGACGATGTCGAAGGATTGCTGAAGCCGGATCTTGCTGCCGGCAAGGTGGCGCTTGAAGAGGCGCTCGAGAGATGTCGTGCGCTTGCCGAACCTGTCAAGGCTCCGAAATCCATTGACGATTACTTCGATTGGTTCTGCTACGATCAGGTGAAAACGCCAGCAGAAGATCATTTGGAAGAATTGCAGAAGAACGCTCAAAAACGAGATGATTTTTATCAGGCGTGTTTTGCACTCGTTCGTGCGTTTGCCGCAATCGCTGTTGATATTAGGAAGGTTTACACTGCTGAAGAAGCCCAATCGCTTAAGAACGAAGTGAAGGACTTTGATCAGATTCGCGAAGCGATTATGAAACGGTGCGGTGATTTTGTCGATCTGAGGCAGTTTGATGCAGAAATGCGCTCGTTGCTTGACGATTATGTGACAGCGTCTCATGCGGTAATGCTTGGCGGTCTTGGAGACTTTTCTTTTCTTGATATCATCAAAAAGGATGCAGGCGGCAATCCGGAATCGACGGATGAGGATGAAACCAGGGCAATGGGAGGAGAGCGTGGTGTTGCTGAGACGATGGCGGCGAACGTGCGGAGATACATTTTCAGAAAACGTGAAACCAATCCAGCGAAATTTCGTAAGTTCTCGGAGCGGATCAATCGGCTTTTGGCGGATTATCTGCAGCGGAGAGTCGAGTATAAAAAGTTTCTTGAGGATATGGTCGCGTTATGTGAAGAGCTCAAGGCGGAAAAAGAAAATCTCGATCCGCGGATTGATACCGAGGCGAAGAAGAATCTTTTCGATAACCTTGGCGGAGATGTTGAACTTGCGTTGAAAGTGTATAACGCGGTTATTGAATCTGTTAAGCCAGGATTCCGAACCAATACTGTGCGGCGCAAGAAAGTTGAACATGCTTTGGTGTTTGCTTTGGCAGGGACAGATTATAATCCGTTGGAAGTGTACAGAATTGTGGAAAGGCAGGCTGAATTTGACGGAGAGGGAGTTGAATTGGGAATGAGGAGTTGGGAATGAGGAATGAGGAATTGAAGGAAGTGAATTGTGAATTAGGAATTAGGAATGAGGAATTAGGGATTACTTCTCATTCCTCATCCCGCATTCTCAACTCCTCATTCCTCATTCCTAATTCCTCATTAACAGTAGCGGTCGAGCGCAAGGCTATTAAGCATACGCACCTTTCGGTGTTTCCTCCGGATGCGCGTATACATGTGAGCGCACCGCTTGATTTACCGGATGCAGATATAAGGAGTTATCTTATTTCAAAGTTGCCTTGGCTACGTAAGCAGATTGCCGCCGTACTGTCGCAATCTCGTCAAACCCGACGGGAATACGTAAGCGGAGAGGATATTTATCTTCTCGGCAAGCGATGCCGGTTGACGGTTCGAAAAAGTGCGGCCGCTCCAGCGGTTTGCATTAAAGGGCAGGATATTGTTTTGTCAGGACGAGGCTTGGAATCGCGTGTTGCTCGGGCGGCGAAAATTGACGGATGGTATCGGGAAGAGCTTCGATGCGTCTTGACGCGGATTCTAGATCGTTATGCCGTTATTGTTGGTGAGACGGATGCTATTTCGTTTGAAATCCGTCGGATGCGTAATCTTTGGGGGGCATGTACTTCTCGAACTCGCCGAATCCGGTTTAATCTTGCGCTTGCCCGTGTGCCAAGGCGGTGTATTGAGTATGTTGTAGTACATGAGCTTGTTCATCTTTCCGTGCCGAATCATTCGCTTCTCTTTGAGCGGAAAATGGATAAGTTTATGCCGAGGTGGCGCGAAGCCCGGAAGGAACTTATCGAGTTTATTGCCTTGCCGTTAGAATAGCACATTTGAAGTTGATGCGTCTTGCGGCAAATACTAAAGGAGTTAAGGGAGTTGAATTGTAATCACCGCGTTCAAGGGTGTGTCGTTACGATGAAATCACCGCCTGAAGAAAAAGTCAGGCTCATGTCTGCGATGTTCCATGGGCGGCGTGATGTTTTCGCGAGGCGATATGAACGCAAGGATGGGCGTAGTGGTTACACGCCGGTCTGCTCGAATGATAACGCGGGAGCAATTTATGACGCTTCGTTCGCGTGCTTGTTCCGAGAAACGCCAATTGATTCCTCAGACGGATGATGAAGTCGAGCGAAACGAGTCGTGGTCGCTCTTTGGCGCGTTTCATGGGCCTAAAAAGGAAGAGCCGGCCTTAGCTGCATCCTCCGACCCGATTAGAGTGGTTCTCGGTAATGCGATTTATATCGATCAGGAAGATTTGCCGCCTGTTCTTCGTGGACGGCTTCTGCGGCTTGCGGCATTTGTGAATCCGCGTTTTAGAGAAGCGGAATGGATGAGGCGTCCCGTGTACGGACTTTCGCGTGTTATCAGCCGCGGAATTGACGGAGAGAATTTTCTTGTCTTGCCGCGAGGGTTGTTGGATGCTGTCATCAGACATTGAACCTAAATTCTGCAGTTGGATGCTGAGAATCGCCGTTTGAGGCAATAAAACTGGGGCTTTGCTCCGGTTTTATGTTTCACCCAATGGGTGAAAGTAAAGTAACGACTCTTTAAATGTGGTATGCTTTGAGTTTTCAACAAAAAAGCAACATAAAAAAAAAAAAGTCGTTACATACAAGATTATACACTATCTGAGGCGTTTGCGCCTACATAAACCTTTGACATTCCTGCATTTGGCGGGAAACTGGACGTAAGTTGGAATCCAGAATCGCAAGTCACACCGTGGGGCGGGCTCGCCTACTTTGTGTCCTACCTGAAGACGAGCGGGGTTTTTGATCGACTCGTTGAGGACGCACCATTCCACTATACAAGTCCAAACGCTCCGGAGATCCGCGATGTCGTAGGCACAGCAGTACTTACGATCATCTGCGGTTTCACGCGATATGTCCATATCAACCGGTTGCGCAATGACGTTGGAAAATCAGGGGACACACCCTTTGGGAAAATGAGATAAGTTAAAAGGAGCGGGTAGATATTTGATTAATTGGATGATTTTTGTTGATTCTTGGAGGGACCCTTCAAAAGGCAACGTGCAAGCTGCGCGTTGTACGGGTGAGGTTAAGGCAAATGGATGTGATAGGATTTCGTCCGCTCCGTAATCCCGTTAATCCCATCAGAAGTTGTAATTGAGTTGAGAATCAGTCCAAAGCGTATTCTCATCATTTTGTAGTCGCATCGTCACCTGAAAGCCGTTTGGATGAGAATTAGTCCAAATCGTGTTCTCATCATCCTCGGCCACATTGGAAGTGTGAGAATTGTTCCGAAGTAAATTCTCAATTGGGGCAACAGGTCGGACGTATGCAATGCGTCCATCAGGATGATGGGAACGGCGGTGTTTGCAAGAATGCGCCCGCACAGGACATCAGGGGCGGCGGCAAATGGCGGTATGCACCTTTCTCGGAGCAAGGGCGACAATATCACCGCTAACTTCCGTAAATAGAGCGGAGGCATTTTGTGGCTGTCTCGGCGAAGCAGCCCTGCCGATAGATTCATGCGCTTGCGCAGGCTCTAGCCGCTTGCTTCACCTTGCTTCGCGGGTTTGCTGCGGATTGCGCACACATCCCAAGATTGTGATATAATTCACGCCTATGGAAAAGTTGGATTTAGCAATGAACAAGGCGGCGGTGCTGACAGAGGCGCTGCCATACATTCAGGATTTCTGCGGCTCCACCGTGCTGGTCAAGGTGGGCGGCAGCGTGATGGAGAGCGAGGCAACGCTCGATTCCCTTCTTGCCGACATTGCGTTCATGGACGCCGTAGGCATGAAGGTCGTGCTTGTGCACGGCGGTGGCAAGGCGATATCCAAGGCTTTGAAGGAGTCCGGGATTGTTCCTCAATTCGTGGATGGTCTTCGCGTCACGGATGCGGCATCGATGGAGATCGTTCGCCGCACGCTCAACAATGAGGTCAATACCGATCTCGTGCGGAGGCTTCAGAACACCAAGACGAATGCGCGTCCTGTCCATGGCAACTGGATGTTCGCGGCTGAGAAGATTGAATCGCCCGACCGCGGCTTTGTCGGTGAACCCGTCGGTGTGGATCTTCGCATCGTCAACGAGATGCTTGATGCCGGCATCATGCCCGTCATCACCCCCATCGCCACAGGCGCCGATGGGCAGCTTTACAACGTAAACGCCGACAGCGCGGCGGCCTTCCTCGCCAAGGAGCTCAAGGTGCGCAAGTTTGCGCTGGTATCGGACGTGCCCGGCCTTTTGCGCGATCCCGAGGATCCAGCGAGCCTGATGTCCACTCTCAAGCTTTCGGATGTGGCGGCGTTGAAGGCAGACGGAACGATTTCAGGGGGCATGCTCCCGAAGATTGAAGGTTGCGAACGTGCGATCGAGGCAGGTGTGAAGAAGGTTCACCTTGTCGACGGCCGTATGCCGCACTCGCTTTTGTTGGAAATATTCACGCGTGAAGGCGTGGGAACGGAGATTACGGAATAATGAACACGGAAGAAACGAAGAAACTCTACGATCAGTACCTGATGGCGACCTACAAACCGACGGTCGTCATATCCAAGGCGAAAGGTTCCCGCGTATATGATGCGAGCGGCAAACAGTACTACGACATGACGAGCGGCATCGGCGTCCATAACGTCGGTCACTGCACCGAGGGCGTAGTCAAGGCCGTTCAGGAGCAGGTCGCCAAGCTTGGCCACTGCTCGAACCTTTTCATCAACGAGCCGCAGGCGCTCCTCGCGAAGAAGCTTGTCGAAATCTCCGGCCTTGACGGCAAGGTGTTCTTCTGCAACTCCGGCGCCGAGGCGAACGAGGCCGCCATCAAGCTCGCCCGCAAGTGGGGCGCCGAGAACGGCGGCCGCTACGAGATCGTCACGATGCGCAACTCCTTCCACGGGCGCACCCTCGCCACGATCACGGCGACAGGTCAGGCTTGGTGCCAGGCCGGATACGATCCGCTTCCCGTCGGTTTCAACTACGCCGATTTCAACGACATCGATTCCGTCAAGGCGGCGGTGTCCGACAAGACGGTCGCAATCATGGTCGAGGCCGTCCAGGGTGAAGGTGGCGTGAATCCCGCAACTGAGGAGTTCATGGCTGGAGTTCGTGCTCTCTGCGACGAGAAGAATCTCATCATGATCTGCGACGAAGTCCAGTGCGGCATGGGCCGTACGGGCAAGTGGTGGGGCTGGCAGAACTATTCCGTGAAGCCGGACCTGTTCACCTCCGCCAAGTCGCTTGCAGACGGCGTTCCGATGGGTGCGCTCGTCTCCAACGCCAAGTTTGCGGACGTGTTCACCGCCGGTGCCCATGCGTCCACGTTCGGCGGCAATCCGCTCGCTTCCGCCGCAGCGCTTGCTGTCATCAAGATCATCGAGGATGAGAAGCTTCTTGATGCGGCTGTCCGCAAGGGCGAGCTTCTCCGCGAAGGGCTCAAGGGCTTTGTCGAAAAGTACAGCAAGATTCTCGATGTCCGCGGAATCGGCTGCATGCTCGGAATGGTAGTGGACGGCGATCCCAAGGAGATTGTCGATGCATTCCAGGATATGGGCATTCTGGCTTTGACGGCACACGGCAACGTGGTGCGTTTCCTGCCTACGCTGTCGATGAGCGAAAATCACATCGAAGAGGCTGTCGAGATGATGGGCGATGCCCTGGATGGCCTTTACGGTGATGCCGAATGACATAAAAACAAAGAGCCAACGCTGTTCTTGGTTGCTCACAGGCATAACGCCATCCGCTGCATTCAGCATGCGGGTGGCGTTATTAAAAAGGAGGATTGATGAAAGTTCTATATGCTTTTGTGTTGGCGATGCTTGCGGCTGTTCCTTTTGCGGCTGAGGCTAAAGGTGTTCCGGCCTCGCTTTATGACCATGCGGATCCGGTCAATCTGCCGGAGCTGATGAAAACCTACGACGGGCGCGATGTGCGCACCATCAAGGAGTGGGAGACTGTCAGGCGTCCTGAAATCCTCAAGTTTGCAACTGAGAACATCTATGGTGTTCGTCCGGTCGAGCGTCCAGACGACTTGAAATTTGAGCAGGAGGAACCGGATAGGCTGTTTCCTGAATCCCGGATGCTTCGCAGACGTGTTCGCGCATCGTTCTCTGGACCTCTCGGAAAATGGAGCTTTGCCATAACGGCGTTCTTCCCTTCCGAGGTTTCGGCGTCATCCCCTGTACCTGCTTTTCTCCTGATCTGCAACCGTTCGATGGCCAAGGTCGTAGATCTTGACCGCAAGACGAAATCGGAGTTTTTTCCGGCAGAGGAGATCGTCGCCCGTGGCTATGCGGCGGTGGTGTTCCAGAATACGCATCTCGCATTGGACTCCTATCTGCCGTTCGAGGCTGCAGACGGAACTGCCGTCGTTCAGGATCCTCCGTTCACCAATGGTTTCTACACATGCTGGGCACCAGAGCGCACTGAACGCAGTTGGGGCGCCATTTCAGTGTGGGCGTGGGGCGCAAGCAGGGTGATGGACTGGATAGAGACCGAGCCGCTCATTGACGCTTCCCATGTCGCGGTGGTCGGCCACAGCCGCGGCGGCAAGACGTCCCTGTGGGCCGCCGCCACGGATACGCGCTTTGCGATGGCCTGCGTAAACGATTCAGGGTGTTGCGGTGCAAAGCTCAACCATGTTGCCGTTCCTTGTTCCGAGACGATTCAGCAGGACAACAACAACAATCCGCATTGGTTCAGCAGGGCGTACCGGCAGTTCAATGGCCGAGACGCCCACATTCCGTACGATCAGCACTGGATCGCCGCGCTTGTCGCACCTCGTCTGCTGTACATCGCATCGGCAAGCCTCGATCATGGTGCTGGGCCTTGGGGCGAGTTCCTTACAGCCCGTCATGCCTCTCCCGCCTGGGAACTGTACGGAAAGAAGGGTCTTGTTGAGGATCATCCGTACCGGATTGGCGATCCGTTCCACAAGGGCAGCGTGGCATATCATCTCCGTGAAGGCAAGCATGACCTAAACCTTGTCGACTGGAAGCATTACATGGATTACGCCGACCGGCAGGGCTGGCGGAAGTAATTTAAACGACAACGTATGTTAGCTTTCCGAGGCTAGATGAATGACTGTCTGGATAATCAATCCGTTCGACAATCTTCCCACTGAAGGCTATAGACCTCAGCGCTATTGGATGATGGCGGAGGCGTTTGCCGCTGCAGGACATGATGTTGTTCTTTGGACGCAGGACTGGAGCCATGCCAAAAAGTCCCGCCGGGAGATCCATCCTTCCGGAGCGTCCTTCTCCTTGCGCTTCGTCCATGTTCTGGGCTACGGGCGCAACATCTGCTTGGAACGTATCTGGAGCCACTGGCGATTCGCCAGGAACTGGAGGGAACTGGCCGACAGGTCTGAATCCAAGCCGCAGCTTGTGGTCGTTTCAAGCCCACCGCTCTTCATCGGGCGCGAGGTGCGCAGTTTCTGTTCTCGCACGGGGGCCAGGTACATCGTGGATATCATGGACGCATGGCCCGAGACCTTTGAACGTGTCGCTCCGCGATGGACGCTTGCGTGGATGCGGAGCATTGCCGGGGGCAACTATCGCGCAGCGAGCGGCATATCAGCTGTGACCAAGAGCTATATCGAGCTTGCAAAGGGATACGGCGCAAAGTGTCCTGTGCATCTTTGCTATCATGGAATACGTCTGCCGACACAGCTTCCGGAAAGGAGCAAGAGGGATGGGGACTTGCCGGTGAAATTGGTGTATGCCAGAAACATGAGTCTCAGCTACGATCTTGCAACGGTTGTTGATGCAGTGAAGTCGGATGAAGGACTTGAACTCGATTTGGCGGGGTCTGGGCCGGATGAACCTTCTTTAAGGGCCAGGGCGGCGGATTGCGGGCGTATCCGGTTCCATGGGTATCTAGGCGAAACTGAACTGCGCAATCTTCTTGCAAAGGCTGATGTTGGCGTTGTGCCGATGTTTGACGAATCGTGCGTAGGCGTTCCCTACAAGCTGGCGGACTATGTGGCGGCAGGTCTGCCGGTCGCAAGTTCATTGCATGGCGAGACCGCAGAACTATTGGCGTCCCATAATGCAGGGATTACGTATCAGGTTGGAGATGCAGTTGCGTTTTGCAAAGCGGCAAGGCTTGCTGCTGAGTCCGTCCGCTCGTCAACGTCCCTTGCCCGCATTTTCGATGCAGACCGGCTGTATGGTGAATATGTCGAATTTGCCAAGAGTATCGCTGGTTTGACATGAACTGAAAAATGGATATACTATTGCGGTAAATTTATCAACGGGAGAAAAAGAAATGAACAAGCTTATGATTCTTGCATGCGTAGCGGCGTTTTCCGCAAATGCAAAAACGATCCAGATGCCTTCCACGTGCACGACGCCGGACGGGATGTGCGTCGATTCCAAAGGACGTCTTGTGATCGCAACTCCGAACAACGACCGCACTCAGCCGGGAGCTGTGTTCCGTCTCGACAAGCCGTGCGGCACGCCGGTAAAGTGGTTCGACGTTCCGCCGTGCAAGGAGAGCGGTTACGCTTCGCCGATGGGTGTATGCTTCGGACCGGAAGGCGAACTCTACGTCTGCGACAATCAGAAGGACTCCAAGGGGCGTCTCCTGCGCATCACTTTCAAGGATGACAAGCTCGACAAGTGTGAGGTTGTCGCCTATGGTCTCGACAATGCAAATGGCGTCAAGTACCTGAATGGCAAGCTCTATCTTACTCAGGCGTTCCTCTACAACGTCAAGCGCGGGGACGGTGCCGCCTCCAGCGGACTCTACATGTTCTCCGCAACCGACCGCAACGTAAAGGTCGGCAATACGCCTGCAGATCCGCAGTGCGTGTTCTCGGATGTCACGCGCAATCCGCAGATCCGTGGTGGACTAAACGGCGTTGCTGTCGATGCCAAGGGCTTCATCTACACCGGCAACTATGGTGATGGACGCGTGTGGAAGCTTACGCCCGGCGCCGATGGACGCATCGTGAAGAGCGAGGAGATCCTTCATGCGGGTGGACTTTCCGTCACCCCGGACGGAATGTGCGTCGATGCGGCCGGCAATCTCTACATTGCCGACATGCGTGGCGATGCCTTGCAGCGCATCCTTCCCGACGGCAAGGTCGAATTCCTCCGCAAGGGCGGATTTGTGCGTCCCAGCGAACCGTGCGTGTGGAACGGTGCTGTGTACGTCGCCAACTACGGCGGCACTACGCTTGAAGTCGTTCCGCTCTGCGGCAGCTGCTGCAAGTAACCTTCTGGCGTGAAAATGTTTTTTTTGCTGGCTGCTGCAATTTGCGCAAGCTTCAATTCCCTGCTTGGTGCAAATTCAGCAAACGCCCCATTGCCCGACGGCGCGACGAAAGACCCATGGTCTCTCGACGATGCCTGGCATGAACGTACCGAGACCCGTATACGATGGTCTATCAACGGGTTGTGGGGCGTGCGTCCTCCGCTTGAGGAGGATAGGGATGGAGTGGTGCCAGCCGCCCAGGACTATTGGGGCTGGTGCAAGATTCCGTCTGTATGGGGGCACCCGGTCGACTACAGGTGCAAAGGGCAGGAGGTTCTGTTCGCGCCAGGGTTGAAGAAACGCGGCATGGCATCCGTCTTGAAGGACCGCGCGTGGTTCCGTCGCGAGTTTGTAATGCCAACCGAGACAGCCGGGAAGAAAGTTGTGCTTACGTTCACGATGCTGCAGACACATGCGGTTGTGTATGTCGATGGACGAAAGGCGGCAGAGGTATCTTTCCCCGGAGGCGAGGCGGATATAACAGACCACGTAAAGCCCGGGCGCAGACAGTCCATCGCGTTATATGTCA